>JAILCK010000001.1 GCA_024680435.1 Lachnospiraceae bacterium | reverse complement strand
CAGGAAGCAACACAGACATGCCTTCCGTTGGAAGGAACAGCACTTATCAGCGTAAACGATAAGGATAAGGCAGAGCTTCCCGAAGTTGTAAAGATTTTGGCTGATGCAGGATTTGACTTTGTGGCAACAGGAAGAACCTATGAACTTATAAAGGACTTAGGATATACAGTAAAGAAGGTTGCTAAGATTTACGAAGGAAGACCTGACGTATCAGACTACATTATCAATAGGGAAGTACAGCTTGTAATCAACACACCTATAGGAAAGAAGAGTGCTCACGATGACTCTTACATTCGTAAGGCAGCGATTAAAGCTAAGGTTCCTTACATCACGACAATGGCTGCGGCTAAAGCTACCGCAATCGGAATTAAGGCCGTTAAAGACGGCAATGTTTCCGAAGTAAAATCATTGCAGGAATTGCACGCATCTATTAAATAAGTATTAAGATTACTGCCACAGCAGGCTCTTGCTGTGGCAGTTTTTTTTTACATGCTATATAATTATGCTTAATTACAGATACAAACGGAGATTTTAAATGAAGAAAAAAACCGGAATTATAATTGGCGTTTCAGCGCTTTTATTAGGCATAATATTGGGGCTTACGGTTGCTTGCGTAGTAAATCGTAACAAAGATAAAAATGTGGAATCAAATATTCCAAAAGAATATGCGCAGGTATATTTTGGCGATACCTCTTTAGATAATTACACTGTAATAAGTCATAAGATTTTTTCTGAGAAAGCAGCTAAAGACGAGCTTTCAAGGCTTATTGAGAATAAATGCGGATACAAAATAGATAAAAAGATATTCGGCGGGAAAAAAGAAAAAACTATCCGCCTTATTTGTGATAAAAAGTACACAGGTGAAAAAATCATAATTGCAAACGGAAAGATTATTATTTACGGAACAGATAAAAATGATCTTGTAAAAACAGTTGACGCCTTTGCAAATATGTATTTGGGATGGGCCTTTGCAGGAGAAGAAAGAGAGCATCTTTTAGAAAAGGGCGAGGTTAAAAATCCTGACAATGTTCTTTATGTTGGAGAGCCTTGGATGCCTGAGAGAGAGACCATAACCTGCCTTTGGAAAACAAATGTGGCAAGAGGTCAGTATTTTAACACTCAGGCAAGCTTAAAAAGTGAGATTCTTACATATTCAGACGATCAACTGTATGAATACGTGAAAATGCTTAAGGCTTGTGGATTTACAGGTGTACAGGTTACGGATATGTGCTCTGCATGGGCTCAGTATTCCGGATATGAATTTGTCCATGACAGACTCAGATTTATTGCGGATGCGGCTCACTCTCTTGATATGAAATTTACCCTTTGGGTGTGGGCGGCAGAGTTTACAGGATACGACTGGGAAGATGATTCCGTTGTATATGCGGATTATGAAAACTACTCATATTCCTTTGAATGCCCCGAAGCCTACGAAACCTTTGTAAAGTACTATAAGATTTATGCAGAGCTTGCGGATTGTAGCGACAGAGTAATAATGCATTTTGACGATCCAAGCAATGTGCATAACACTGTTGAAGTGGCAAAGTACGCAGAGCTTTTTAGAAGCATGGTTAGGGAAATTAATCCTGACATTGACTTTGGTGTAAGCGACTATACCAATAAGTATGATAGATACGTAATTGCTCAGTATTTAGGTTCAGATGTGACTTTTTATGCGGGAGCTGCTACAACAATTCCTTCATGGCACGGCTTCAGAGGCTCAGTAAAGGATACGGGAGCAAAGCTTGGAATCTGGTCTTGGAATCTTTGTGAAAGAGAAATCGACCAGCTTGCCGAAATGAATGTAAACGCAAATGTAATAAAGAATGTCTATCTTACTACCGCCAATGACGGAGACTCGGTTTTAAAGCCTTCCTATTGGAGTGAGATGGATTCTTATCACATCGCAAATATCTTTTCTCTATATTGCGCAGGACACCTTCTACAGGACCCGAATTTATCAAGCGAAGAATTATTAAGGGATTCCGCCAAGGCTTTGGTGGGAAATGAATATGGCGATGACTTATATGAAATACTTAATATAATTCAGATAGCAAGATCCGGAGATACATGGGATACTTTTAAGTGGAATTTCCAGGATGAATACTTAAGAACATCCGACTCATATCCTTATGAAGAGATTTATTCAAAGTGCTTAAAGTATTTACCTGTTTTGGAAGATATGATGGACGCAGACCTTCCGAAAGAAACCATTCCGATTCCGGTTTCTCAGAAAGATGTTCTTTCTATAGTGCACACTCATTTAATGCAAATAGAAAAGTTTTCGGAGTTTAGAATTAACCTTTCAAAGCTTGAAGAAAAAGCAAAGAGCGGGGCATCAAAAGAAATACTTTTAAAGGAACTTGAGGAAATATCAAACCCCATTCCTCAATACGATGCACTTTTGGGAGTATGGGGACAGACAGAAGCTTTGTCACAGTTTTCTTTGCTTCAGAAATTCTGTAAAAAGCACGACCTTGAAATGCCTATGAACGGCCTTTATACGTATAGATTAAAGCAGTATATCTATTCCGAAATATGTGCTTATCAAAAGAATACAAATAAAGTATTGTATTATGGCATAACAACAAACGGCATTTGGGCAAATGTGGTAGGTGTTGAAGCGCTTGAGTACGTTCAAAATGAATTGGTTGAAGACGGGCTTATTGAGCTTACAAGCGATGGCGCTGCCTACCTTGTAAACTGGGAAGAATTTGTAGAATAAACTTTAGGCGGACATAAATATGAAAAGAAGGATATGCCTTGCAGCGATTCTTTCTGTAATCCTTGTTGCGGTTATAGGAGTGATTGTTTTTACCGGCGATCATAAGTATGAATTTGCAGATTCGGATAAATATCCGAATATATTGATAATCGATCATGAAATTAAAACTACTGTAAAGCCTTGGGAAGATCCCGAAACGGGAATTGTTCACTATTTTCTTCCCGGAGGCATCGACTCTGATAGGGTGTACAGAGGAGATGTTTCAAAAAAGGATTTACACCTTGAAGGCTTGTTTAATGACAGCATTAAATTTAAACAAGAGACAGAGTGTGATTTAACATATAAAGGTAAAGAATTTAAGGCTTGTTTTTATGTCATTCCGAATATCTCTTCAGTTTTTATAGACACAAAAAGTAAAAGCATGGAAAAGATTAATGAGGACAAAGAAAACACAGAGACAGGAAAGATACTTTCTATTTCAAAAGACGGAAAGATTGAGTACATGGGAAAGCTTGAGGAAATTAAGGGGCACGGAAATGCAACATGGACCGCAAGTGATGAGAAAAAGCCCTATGCAATCAAATTAAAAGATACGGTTGATATAGGAGATATAACAAATGTAAAAGATTTGCTATTGCTTGGGCTATATTATGACGGAGATAAGATACATACAAAACTTGCACTTGATTTGGCAGAGATTTTAGATTCAAAAACTGCGATAAGAAGCACGTATATTAACTTATATTTAAACGGCGAGTTTATGGGGCTTTATCTTGCGACGGAAGCGCCAAAGAAACTTGAATTGTTTAATTCAAAAGACAGCGAATTCCTTATTGAGAAAGATTTATACGCAAGAGCGATGGAAGAGGTTCATTTTGGAATCGACAGCGGAGATTACTTTAGCATCTGCAGGCCCAAGAACCCTTCAGAAGAGTTTCTTAAAGAGACACAAAAGTTTGTTCAAAAGGTTGATGACAATATTAGAGAAGGAAATACGGATTTAATAGATGTAGAATCCTTTGCGGTTCAGTGCTTCATACAGGTTATGTCGCAAAATAATGATGCTATGAGAACCAGCACATTTTTTTATAAGATGAAGGATGATAATCTATTGTATGCAGGCCCTGCATGGGACTTTGACGGAGGTTTTGGCGAAGCATACAACTGGGGAGAGACCATGATCGATCCGCAGGGCGGAGTTTTCTTTACGGATTACGCACAGCTTGAGTGGTTTAAAATTTTGTCTGAAGATGATTACTTTAAGGGTGTAATATCGGATATTCTATATGATCATATTGATGAGATAGACAAGCTTTTTAGCGAAGGAATCGACAACTACGAGGAAATGATTAAAGATGCTTATAAGGCCGAGGATACCAGATGGAAGTGGTCTCAGATTAAAGAGTTTACCAAAGGCGGACATTATAAGGATTGGACAAATATTGTAAGATTTTTAAGATATTACAGTCAAAGCAGACTTGAATATATGTGCTCAAAGTACGGTGTAGATTATCCGACCACTCACTTTGAAGGTAACGGTGAAATGCACACCGTAACTTTCAAAGAAAACGATGAGACTGTACTGGAACTTACAGTAAAAGACGGTGAAATGATTAATCCCGAAGACTATCCCGAACTTAGGGGAAAGAAGTGGATGTTTGATTATTTCGAAGAAGTATTTTACAAGAACGTTCCCATTTTTGAAGACTGCGAGCTTGTTCCATACAATTACTAAAGGTTGACAAGACGGCATATCGAGTGCTATTTTATATCAAAGAAAGATAAACGCGACGATAAAGAGAGTACGCATATTGAACATTTACAGAGAAGGGGATGAGCTGAGAACCCCAAATGGAAGATATTCGGAAGATGGCTTTTGAGCAGCGCACCGAACCTTTAAGGTAAGGCTGCGACGGGATTCGCCCGTTAAAGCGACAGGGCATGAAGTGCCTTATGAGGCTTATTTTGTGAAAAATAAGTAAAGAGAAGTGGTAACGCGTTTAATGACGCCTTCTTGAGCGAAAGCTTAAGAAGGCGTTTTGTTTTATTAGGAGGAGAAAATGAAAAATAAGGGAAAGTATTACATTACGACTGCCATAGCCTATACTTCCGGTAAGCCACACATCGGAAACAGCTATGAAATCGTTCTTGCCGATGCAATAGCAAGATATAAGAGAAAAGATGGCTATGATGTTTTCTTCCAGACAGGAACAGACGAGCACGGTCAGAAGAATGAAAAGAAAGCAGAAGAAGCAGGCCTTACTCCCAAGCAGTTTGTGGATCAGGTTGCGGGAGAGATTAAGGATATCTGCGATTGCTTAAACTGTTCATACGATAAGTTTATTCGTACAACGGATGACTATCATGAAAAGCAGGTTCAGAAGATTTTCAAAAAGCTCTACGACCAGGGCGACATTTATAAGGGCGCATATGAAGGCTTATATTGCACACCTTGCGAATCTTTCTGGACAGAATCTCAGCTTGTAAACGGAAAATGTCCCGATTGCGGAAGAGAAGTTAAACCTGCAAAAGAAGAAGCATATTTCTTTAAGATGAGTAAATATGCCGACAGATTGATTGAACACATTAACACACATCCTGAATTCATTCAGCCTGTTTCAAGAAAGAACGAAATGATGAATAACTTCTTGTTACCGGGTCTTCAGGACCTTTGCGTATCAAGAACATCGTTTAAGTGGGGTATTCCCGTTGATTTTGATGATAAGCATGTGGTTTATGTTTGGCTTGATGCTTTGACAAACTACATCACAGGAATTGGCTATGATGCAGACGGAAATCACTCAGACCTTTATAAGAAGTTTTGGCCTGCAGACCTTCACTTAATCGGTAAGGATATCGTTAGATTCCATACAATCTACTGGCCCATTTTCTTAATGGCTTTGGGAGAGCCCTTACCCAAGCAGGTATTCGGACATCCTTGGCTTCTTGCAGGTGAAGGAAAGATGAGTAAGTCAAAAGGAAACGTTTTGTATGCCGATGACCTTGCAAAATTCTTTGGTGTGGATGCGGTAAGATACTTCTTAATCCACGAGATGCCTTTTGAAAACGACGGTTCCATCACATGGGATCTTATGACAGAAAGAACAAACGCAGATTTAGCAAACGTTCTTGGTAACCTTGTAAACAGAACCATCTCAATGAGCAATAAGTACTTTGACGGCGTGGTAGAAAACAAGAACGTTAACGAAACTGTTGACGATGACTTAAAAGCTGTTTGCACAAATACTTATAAAAGAGTCGAAGAAAAGATGGAAGATCTTCATGTGGCAGATGCCATTTCCGAAATCTTTACACTCTTTAAAAGATGCAATAAGTACATTGATGAAACAGAGCCCTGGGTGCTTGCAAAAGATGAAGCAAAGGAGGAGAGACTGTCTACAGTTCTTTACAACCTTTGCGAAGGAATTACAATCGGCGCAAGCCTTCTTTGGCCTTTCTTACCGGAAACCTCAGAAAAGATTGCTGCTCAGTTAAATACTTCTTTAAGAGATTTCGATACACTTGATAAGTTCGGTCTTTTTGAAAACAAGACAGTAATTACAAAGACTCCCGAAATCTTATTTGCCCGTCTTGATATTAACGATGTGTACAAAGAAGCCGAAAGAATCGCCAAGATTCAGATGGCAGAAGCGGGCGTGTCTGAAGAAGAAAATAAGGAAGAAGGCCCTGAAATTGAATTAAAGGTTGCTCCCGAAATAACATATGATGATTTTGCAAAGCTTCAGTTTGCCGTAGGTGAAATCATTAAGTGTGAAGAAGTGCCTAAGTCAAAGAAGCTTCTTTGCTCACAGGTTAAAATTGGAAATCAGGTTAAGCAGATCGTTTCCGGAATAAAGCAGCACTATTCAGCCGAAGAAATGGTTGGAAAAAAGGTAATGGTTTTGGTTAACTTAAAGCCCGCAACCCTGGCAGGAGTTTTGTCTGAAGGAATGCTTCTTTGCGCAGAAGATCCCGACGGAAATCTTGCACTTATGACTCCTGAAAAAGATTTCCCTGCAGGCTCTGAAATAGCATAGTATTGAATGTTTTATTGAAGGTCAAAAGATTAATTCTTTTGACCTTCTTTATATTTATTTAATGGTACCAAGGTCTCCCTTTTTATTGCTTAAAGACACATGTTGGGATATAATAAATTCTGTATAAGTATATTTATGGGGGCATAAATGAAAAGAGAAGATTTCTTTTTTGACTCGAGGGATAATGTAAGCAAAATTCATGCGGTAAGATGGATTCCGGATACCGAGAAACCGGTAGGAATTCTTCAGATTGTTCACGGAATGGCAGAGCATGTGGACAGGTATGAAGATTTTGCAAAATTCATGACGGAGAAGGGATTTTTGGTAACTGCAGATGACCATTTGGGACACGGAGAAAGTGTTACCGACGGCCTCTACGGATACTTTTGTAAGCAAGACCCCGCAACCGTTGTGGTAAGAGACGTTCATCGTCTTAAAAAAATCACGCAGGAACTCTATCCGGGGCTTCCTTTTTATATCCTCGGACATTCTATGGGTTCTTTTATTCTCAGAAACTATTTATTCAGATACGGAAAAGGCATAGACGGTGCCATTATCATGGGAACCGGAATGCAGCCTAAGTTTATGGTGGTGGGGCTTAAAATTGCATCTGCACTTGCTTGTTTGTTCGGAAAAAGCAAAAAGCCTTGCAACGGAATAAATAAAATGTCTTTCGGAAGCTATCTAAGTAAAATAGAAAATCCAAAGACTCCTGCCGACTGGCTTTCCTCAGATGAAAAGACGGTTGAAAAGTACATTGCCGATAAAAGATGTGGTTTTACCTTTACAGGCAACGGCTTTAAGACTTTGGCAGAACTTATTTGGCGATTGTATAAAGAAAAGAATCTTTCTAAGATGCCGGTTACTTTAAGAGTACTAATCACAAGCGGTGCAAAAGACCCTGTAGGTGATTATTCTCAGGGGCCTAAAAAGGTATATGAACAGTTTCTTTCTCAGGGCATGCAGCGAGTTGAATTAAAGCTTTACGAAAACGACAGGCACGAAATACTTAACGAAAAAGATAAAGATACCGTTTATAACGACATTTACAATTGGATTGTTAAAGAATAATGGATAAAAACATAGCGATATCAAATGCCTCCATTTCAGACTGGGAGCCCGCAATGGAGCTTTCATGGAAAACCTTTCTTAAGTTTGAAGCCTCAGAATACGGAAAAGAGGGAACAGATTCTTTTCTTGAATTTGTAAGCAGCGAAAAGCTTTTTGAAATGTTTAAAAACGGAGATTATAAGGTAATAGTTGCTAAAGACCAAAATGATATAATCGGGGTGGCAAGTTTAAGAAGTAAAAATCATATATCGCTTTTGTTTGTTGATGAAAGGTATCATAGGACAGGGGTAGGAAAAGCACTTCTTTCATTCTTGCAGGATTCGCTTCCTAAGGGTGAAACAGAAATGACCGTAAATGCTGCGCCCTTCGCGGTAGGCTTTTACGAAAAAATCGGGTTTATAAAATCCGATGAAATGAAGAAAGCGGATGGAATAGTGTTTCAGCCGATGGTAGTAAATAAAAAAATCGAAAGATAAACTTGGGGGTTTTCTTATGAAGTTGCTCCACAGTAAAGATATTTACTATATAGTGCGTGATGTATTTAAGTGTCTTGACCCTAAGGTCATGAACCATGGTACAAGAACATCTTATATTTTGTATAAGATGCTACAAGTCATGGACAAATATGAAATGTATGAAGTTGCCGAATTCGCATTTATAGCAACCATGCATGATATAGGGGCGTTTCGTACAAACTATATGCAGGATCAGCTTCAGTATGAGACAAAAGATTACATGCCCCACTCTATTTACGGGTATTTGTTTTTGCTTTATTTAACACCCTTTAAAGATAGGGCAAAAATATTGCTTTATCATCATACCGACTTTAATCAGCTTCCTAAAAAGGACTATGAATTTAACGATATAATCGACTGCTTGAATGTGGCTGAAAAGATGGACCTTTATTCAAATATTTTAGGTTCAAACTTTGACTATCAAATGCTTCAAAAGCAGTCAGGAATCAAGTATTCTCCAAAAGCCTTGGAGCTTTTGTATCAGGCTGAAAAGAAGTATTCGGTATTCAGCAAATTATCAAGCGGTGAATACAAAAAAGAGCTTGATGAGCTATATGAATATTTGATTTTTACAAATGAAGAAAAGAAAGAAATGCTTTTGGGACTAATGTATTGCGTTGGTTTCAGAAGCGAATATACAATGTTTGATACCGTAACATGCTCGCATATCGCATCTTCAATCGGCGAAAAACTTTCAATCTCCAAGGATGAAGAAGATGACTTGTTTTATGCCGCCTTGTTCCACGATGCGGGAATGTGCGCTATTTCGCGTGAAATAGTGGAAGCACCAAGAAAACTCTCCGATGAAGAAATGGCAACCCTCAGAAAGCACGTTGAAATCGGTGAGGAAATATTAAAGGGACGTTTAGACGACAGCGTTTTGGAAATAATCATGGCACACCACGAAAGAGGTGACGGATCAGGATATCCAAACAAACTAAAAGACTATCAGATGAATGTCCTCCAAAGAATATTGCAGGTTGCGGACACAATAACCGGTCTTACAAGCCCAAGAAGTTACAGAGAGCCAAAGCCCAAGGAATTGGTGCTTAACATTCTTAGGGAAGAAGCCGAAAAAGGCCGACTGAATAAAGAAATTGTCAGAGTAGCCGTTACGTACTATGACTCAATCATGGAAGGCGTAAAGGTCAAATCTGATGAAATGCTTACTATGTACAGAAAGCTTCAAAGCAATTACGAAATTACATATAAGCAAATGAAATAAATGAAAAGAGAGACAAACAGGAAATGAAATTTTTTAATCTTGACAGCCCTTTGATGAAATTTTTAAGCAGAATGACCGATATTTTGTGGTTGAACATTCTTACGGTAGTATGCAGTATACCTATCATTACTGCGGGGGCTTCTTTTACGGCGCTTCATTACGTGTGCTTAAAAATGGTGCGTGATGAGGAAGGCTATATCACAAAAGACTTCTTTAAATCCTTTAAAAGAAACTTTAAACAGGCAACGGTTATATGGCTTATAATATTGGCCATTTTATGTGTTTTCTACGTTGATTACAAAGTGCTTGCCGCTTACACGGGCGCACTTCCGAAGCCTATTATTGTGGCAGGTGTAATTGCTGCGGTAGTATTTTTGCTCTTTACCGGGTTGTATGTTTTCCCCGTATTGTCACACTTTGACAATAAGACGGGTGCAACAATAAAAAATGCTTTCT
Organism: Lachnospiraceae bacterium; assembly: GCA_024680435.1. GTDB lineage: Bacteria > Bacillota > Clostridia > Lachnospirales > Lachnospiraceae > UBA1258. The sequence goes on along the minus strand of JAILCK010000001.1, from coordinate 52,805 downwards.
TTATGAGCATTTTGGCATTACCAAGAACCATTCTCATGGTGGCATTAAGAGTTTTCCCATGGGCAATTATTTATTTTGTGGAGCGTTTTGAAACTGCATCGTTCTTAATACCTTTGACGGTGCTTTTCTGGATTTCGCTTCCTGCTTATTTAAGCGCGAAATTATACAGCAAAACCTTTAAGAGATTCGAACCTGAAACACAAAGCACGAATGATGATTTCTCTTGGAGCGTAGGCGGAACCGAAGAAACTGAAGGGGAAAAAGAAACCATAGAAACGGATACTGACAATTCTGATAAGACGGAGGAGTAATGGAAGAAAACAAGCAGATAAGAAATTCGGCCCTCTCATGGACGCTTATCGGCGCTGCTTTTGTTATTATTATCTTTTTTCTTATAGTTAAGTTTGTGGGCGAGGGTAAAGTTAATTCTAAGGATTATAGTCGGGATAGGCTTGCGTACAGTACAAAGGAATGGGCGGCGCGCATGGAAGGAGAGATGGATGAAGCCAAGAGTATTGGCTTGATTGTTGCGGCCTTGGCTAAAGACAGCGACAAAACCGCAAAAGAATATGCAAAGCTTGCGGTGGAAAAATCCGATCTCAAAACAATCATTTTTTACAACGAAGATAAACGAGCCGTAAATGAAACGGGAAACAGAATAGTTTCTTTGGACTTATCGGACGTAACCATTCCTTCAAAAAGGGAATTTTTCGTGTTGTACTCAACGGACGAAGAAAACCCGGATACTTATGTGGCAGCTATGGTGCCAATTGAAGGAAAAAAGGAATGTGTTCTTTGTGCTTTCTCTTTTAAAGACGTGTCATCAAAGTTTTACAGAGAAGGATATGAGGAGGTTTCTTTTCTTGCTTTAACGGATAAAGAAGGAAAGATTTACGGGAAGTTTTTAAACCACCAAGACTCGGACAGTATGTTTTTATCAGGCGAAAATGTGCTTGATAATATTGAAGAAAGTGTGGTTTCAAGAGAAGATTTTAACGTATTTAAAGTAAGGCTTTTTAACGGAAAAGCATCCGCTTTGGAGGCGGTATATAAAGAAGATGCAAGGACTATAGCGGCTGCTCCCATAGGAAGCAGTACCTATTGTTTATACTACGGCGTAAGACAGTCACAGATAGACAAAATGTCATCAGGTTTCTTTGCAAACGTAAAGAATACGGTAATTAAGCTGTCGGTAGTAATATTGGTATTTGCCGCATTCGTTGTTACAACGCTTGTGTTTAACTCCGTTAAATACAAAGAAAGAGGCAAGGTGCTTGAAGATAAGGCAGACACCGACCTTCTTACGGAGCTTAACAATAAATCCGCTACGGAAAGAAAAATACAGGAATACATTGAAGCTTATCCAAACGGACGGGCAATGATGTTCATTCTTGATATAGACAATTTTAAAAAGATCAACGACACGATGGGACATGCCTTTGGAGATACATTGCTTAGAACTCTTGGCAAAGAAATCAAAACCGAGTTTAGAATGACCGACATAATCGGAAGAACCGGCGGAGATGAATTCATGGTATTTTTAAAGGATGTAAACGATGATTTGACGGTTGAGAGAGAAGCCAACAGAATCACGAAGTTTTTCCATGATTTTAAAGCAGGAGGAGACTACGTTAAGTATTCTGCAACCGCAAGTATAGGTGCAGCCATCTATCCTGATGACGCTAAGACTTTTAAAGACTTATATGTTGCGGCGGATCAAGCCTTATATAAGGCGAAAAAACGTGGAAAAAATCAACTTGCTTTCTACAATGAAGACGTAAAAAGATAAAAATTTGTTGAATATGTACACATAAAAGCTCATCCTTTATTAAAGCTGACTAGCAAAAAAAGGGATGAGCTTTAAAATTGGCAATAGTTACAAGTTGATGATTAAAATTTGGTTAAAACTAGCATGGTTTTAAAGCAGTATTTTTTATATACTGTTAGCAGGTTGACTGGGGTAGTTAAGTCCCCGTAACAAACTAGGAGGATAATTATGGCAAGTTTATCAATGAAAAACATCTGCAAAATATATCCCAACGGTTTTGAAGCTGTTAAAGACTTCAACCTTGAAATTGCAGATAAAGAATTCATCATCTTCGTTGGACCTTCAGGATGTGGTAAATCTACAACACTTCGTATGATTGCCGGCCTTGAAGATATTTCTTCCGGCGAATTAAAGATTGGTGACAGAGTAGTAAATGACGTAGAACCTAAGGATAGAGATATTGCGATGGTTTTCCAGAACTACGCATTGTACCCTCATATGTCAGTATATGACAATATGGCATTTGGTCTTAAGTTAAGAAAGGTTCCTAAGGACGAAATCGATAAGATGGTTAAGGAAGCTGCTAAGATTCTTGACTTAACACCCCTTCTTGACAGAAGACCCAAGGCTTTGTCAGGTGGACAGAGACAGCGTGTTGCTATGGGACGTGCTATCGTTCGTAACCCTAAGGTATTCCTTATGGACGAACCTCTTTCAAACCTTGATGCAAAGCTTCGTGTACAGATGAGAATTGAGATCGCTAAGTTACACCAGAGACTTGGTACCACCATCATCTACGTTACACATGACCAGACAGAAGCTATGACACTTGGTACCAGAATCGTAGTTATGAAGGATGGTGTTATCCAGCAGGTTGACACACCTCAGAACCTTTACGAGAAGCCTTGCAACCTCTTCGTTGCAGGATTCATGGGATCACCTCAGATGAACTTCCTTGATGCTGTAGTAGAAGTTAAGGGTGACGTTGCTTACTTGAACATCGCAGGTAAGGCAATTGCTCTTCCTCCTGCAAAGTCTAAGAAGCTTATTGATGGCGGTTACAACGGAAAGACCGTTACATTCGGTATCCGTCCTGAAGATGTTTACGATTCACAGATGTTTATCGAAGCATCACCTCAGAGCGTATTCGAATCAACCGTTAAGGTTTACGAATTACTTGGTGCAGAAGTTTACTTATACTTCGATCTTGCTGAGTTCCCTATCACAGCAAGAGTTGATTCAAGAACAACATCAAGACCCGGCGATTCAATCAAGTTCGCTCTTGACGTTGAAAAGATTCACGTATTCGATAAGGAAACAGAACAGGTTATTACCAACTAGTAAAAATTTAGGCATCGGCGTTTGCCGATGCCTTATTTTTTTACAAAAGTTTAATTTGCGTATGATTAAAATTATTGTAATATAATGAAGTATGCTATAATTGTTAGTAAAGTGGAGGATACTCATGATAACCGGACAGATAATTCAAAACAGTATAGATGATTTGCATACTATTACAAAAATTGATTTTTGTGTGTTTGATGTGGATGGAATAAATATTGCATCGACATTTGAGCCGACAGATATTTCAAGCGACTTTATAAGTTCATTTGTGGCTTCACCTGCAGATTCTCAGGTTATAGGAGCACATCACCTGCTTAAAATATATGATGAAGATGAACTTCAGTATATTTTGGTTGCAAAGGGAATGACTGAAGATGTATACATGGTTGCAAAGATTGCGGTGTCCCAGATTCAGGCTTTAATTGTGGCATACAAGGAAAGATTTGACAGAAACAATTTCTTCCAGAATCTTATGCTTGATAATCTTTTGCTTGTGGATATCTATAACAGAGCAAAGAAGCTTCACATAGATGTAAATATTCCGAGAGTTGTGTTCCTTATCGAAGCAAGAATTGAGAAAGACAATTCCGCAATGGAAGTGTTAAAAGGAATGTTTTCACAGCAGGCCGGAGATTATCTTACGGCAGTAGATGAAAAGAATATCATATTAATTAAGAACGTAACGGATTGTTCAGGTATTGATGATTTAATCAATATTTCAAAGACAATCGTTGATATATTAAATACCGAAGCGATGCTTAAAGTAAGAGTGTCATTTGGTACTAAGGTAAATGAATTAAAGGATGTATCAAAGTCTTACAAGGAAGCAAAGCTTGCACTTGACGTCGGAAAGATTTTCTATGCGGAGAAAGAAGTTATTTCTTATTCTTCTCTCGGAATCGGAAGACTTATCTATCAGCTTCCCGAAAACCTTTGCCATATCTTCATCGATGAAATTTTCAAAGAAGGTATGCCTTATGCAATTGATGAGGAAATACTTACAACCGTAAACAAATTCTTTGAAAATAACCTTAATGTATCAGAGACCTCAAGACAGCTTTTTGTACACAGAAATACTCTTGTTTACAGACTTGAAAAGCTTGAAAAGGCTACAGGCCTTGATGTAAGGACCTTTGATGATGCTTTGACCTTTAAGATTGCTTTGATGGTTGTTAATTATATTAAGTATTTGGATTCACTTGAATAGGAAGAAAAATGAAGAGTGAAATAATTGACGTTCTTTCAAAAATAACTAAGGAAGAACAAGACATCCTAAATGGTAGGGATGTTGATATGAACCTATACATGGGTTCTAAAGAGAATATCATCGACTCACATAAGCTTCTCGAAACCGGGAAGCTTATTCATATTAGACCCCATACAAGGTTTGTGCATTTTCCGGCCCACTCTCATAATTACGTTGAGATAATCTATATGTGCAAAGGTAGCACAACACATATTGTTAATGGTGAAAAGATTGTTTTAAATGAAGGTGAGCTGCTCTTTTTAAACCAAAACGCCATACAGGAGATAATGCCTGCGGGAAAAGATGATATAGCAGTAAATTTCATCGTGCAGCCTGTTTTCTTTGATAGGGCTTTACAGATGATGGCGGTGGAAGAAAATCCTATAAGGACATTCATTTTGGACTGCATGCTTGGTAAAGACGACAGAATAGGATATTTGCACTTTAAAGTAGCTGATGTTCTTCCTATCCAAAATCTGGTTGAGAATCTTATTTGGTCTATTTTAAATGAGCAGATGGAAAAGCGAAGCATAAATCAAATAACAATGGGGCTTTTGATTTTGCAGCTTATGAATATGTCTGAGAAACTATATACCGGAAAGAAAAACGCAAGCAATGAAGCGCTTTTGAAAGTATACAGATATATTGAAGAAAACTATAAGGATGGACAGCTAAGGGAACTTGCAAAGATTTTAGGTCAAAGCGAATATGAACTTAGTAGATTCATAAAGAAAAATACGGGATTAAACTATACCGATTTATGCCAGAAGAAAAGACTCTCCCAGGCAATGTATCTTCTTAGAAACACAAAAATGTCAATAAACGATATAGGAGAGTGTGTGGGATACGATAATTCAAGCTACTTTTACAGGCTCTTTAAAAAAGAGGTGGGTCAATCGCCTAAAGAGTATAGACTAAATTCTCAAACTCCTTCATAGTCAAAAGAGGGAATAAAGCTCTCTTTACAAACATCTCCCTCTTGAAAGAAAGCGTTTTTAACACCAAGATTAAGAGCTGCGTTTATTACTTTATCATATTCTCTCTTGGTTATTTTTCTTCTTAAAGAATCATACTCTTTATCTTTTGGAAGGATAGAGGGAATGGGAGTATATTGGCTCATAATGCTTATGTAGATATCGTCTTTATAGGTTTCGTAAAGATACTTAATGATATCTATCGCTTCGTTTGTGTGCTCAGGAAGCACCAATACTCTAACGATAACACCGCTTTTAATTAGACCTGTATCTTTATCAAAAACAGGTGCACCAACCATTGACACCATTTTTTCCAAAGCTTTTTTGGCAACATCCGGGTAGTCGGGTGCTTTTGAGTATTTTGAAGCGGTTTCTTTTTTTAGATATTTAAAATCGGGAAGAAATACAGAGACCACATCCTTTAATAAATCAAGAGATTCGGGCTTTTCATATCCGCTTGTGTTGTATACAAAAGGGATATTAAGGCCTTTTTCTTTTGCAATTAAACCTGCTATGGCAATATGAGGAATATAGTGAGTGGGCGTGACAAGATTAATGTTGTTTGCGCCCTTTTCTTTTAGCTCAAAGAAAATCTGAATGAGTCGCTCAACAGATATTTCCTTACCGACTTTAGAAGTAGAAATTTCGTGATTCTGGCAGAAAACACATTTTAGGGGGCAGCCGCTAAAGAATACGGCGCCGGATCCGCTCTCTCCACTGATACAGGGCTCTTCCCACATATGTAATGCGGCTCTTGCTATAAAAAGTCTGTCAGGTTCCAGGCAAACGCCGAAAGAATCTTTTCTGTCTTTCCCGCAATCTCTGGGGCAAAGCCTGCATCCTGAATATAGTGATTTGTAAGTGTCTACTGAAAAAGTATCCATAATCCAATCCTTAAAAGAATACCGTATCTTCATAGTCGTCACATGCCGCGAATCATCCAGTTTACTTACGGCACCCAAGAAGTCCCTCTTAGTGCTGCTTCGTTCCCGACCTGACACGGTTCGTGGGTTCTCGTTGCGTAAGACCGAATAATTCATATGCGACACATGGCGACCGTGAAGATACGGTAAAACCCATGCTTTGATATAATAATAAAAAATAATCTAAAAGTCAATCTGATTGGACTTCATGGCTTTTTCGATTTTATTTCTGACTCTTAATTCCTTAAAAAACTTAACAAGTATTTCTGAGCACTCATCCTTAAGCACGCCTCTTGTAACCTGAGCCTGATGATTAAAGGATTCGTTTTCAAGGATGTTTAATAAAGAACCTGCACATCCTGCCTTAGGATTCATAGACCCCATAACAACTCTGTCAATTCTAGCCTGAATGATGGCACCGCTGCACATTTGACAGGGCTCTAATGTCACATACAAAGTACAGCCCTCAAGTCTCCAGTCGCCGACTATTTTAGAAGCCTTCTTAATGGCGGAAATTTCTGCGTGGGCAAGGGTGGTCTTGTCGGTGTTTCTTCGATTATATCCTCTTCCTATAATCTTTCCTTCATAGACAATAACACAGCCTATGGGGACTTCCCCAAGCTTGTAAGCCTTATTTGCTTCTTTTAAAGCTTCTTTCATATATTTTTCATCTTCAGAGAGTATTTTCTTCATCTAAAAATCCTTACAATCAATTGCATGTGCTATACTAAAACTGTTACTACTATACTACAAAAAAGAGGACTTAATCAAATGCAGATTCATGGCTTTAATAAGACTACTTTACTTGATTATCCGGGCATTGTGGCAGCGACTGTTTTTACGGGATCTTGTAATTTTAGGTGCCCTTATTGTCAGAATGCGGATTTGGTGTTAAATCCAAACTCTCAGCCCACTATTCCGGAAGAGGAAATTCTTTCTCATTTAAAAAAGAGGAAGGGAATAACCGAAGGGATATGTATAACAGGTGGCGAGCCAACGGTCCACGCAGATTTAAAGGACTTTATAAAAAAATGCAAGGAAATCGGGTTAAAAGTGAAACTTGATTCAAACGGTTACAGACCCGAGGTAATAAGAACCCTTATTGATGAAAAGCTCATTGACTATGTAGCTATGGACATAAAGAATTCCCTTGATGAATATGACATAGTGGCCGGTGTAAAGCTTGATACAAAAAGGATAAAAGAAACCATAGATATGTTAATAGCGGGGCCCATTGATTATGAGTTTAGAACAACGGTGGTTAAAGAACTTCACAGAATGGAAAACTTTGAAAAAATAGCTGAGCTTATAAAAGGAGCAAAGAAGTATTATCTTCAGGGGTATGAAGATTCCGAAAGAGTCATTCAAAGAGGTTTTTCTTCTTATACAAAAGAAGAATTGGAAGAGTTTCTTCCGGTTTTAAGAAAAAATATTGAGATTGTTGAAATACGAGGCGTTGAAGGTTAGGGAGGTTAGAATGGATAGAAATTCAAAGATTAAGGATGTATACGCAAATCCCATAGGAAACGACGTTTTAAAAAAGGTTCTTACTTCAATGGGGAAAAAGGAGAATCTTATAACTAATCCTATTGTGGGAAACTTAAAACTTAAAACCGTTGAAGCTTTATTAAAGAAAAAGGTGGGACCTACTTTCTTTGATGCGCTTCTTCGGTTTTTAAACTCAGAAAAAGACGTGCCTGTAACAAAGCATGAAAGAATAAAAGAAGCCTGGTGGAAAGAAGCCGTTTTTTATCAGATATATCCTAAGTCTTTTGCAGATTCCAATAATGACGGAATAGGCGATTTAAAGGGAATAATTTCAAAGCTTGACTACTTAAAAGATTTGGGAGTGGATGCTCTGTGGTTATCACCGATATATGATTCTCCCATGGATGATAACGGATATGATATAAGAGACTATCGTGCCATCTTAAAAGAATTCGGAACCATGGAGGATTTTGACACGCTCCTTTTGGAAGTTCACAAACGAAATATGAGACTTATTATGGACCTTGTGGTAAACCATACATCAGATGAGCATGAGTGGTTTAAAAAGGGGCTTGCCGATAAAGACTCAAAATACAGAAACTATTATTTCTTTAAAAAAGGAAAAGAACTTCCAAATAACTGGAAATCATTTTTCTCAGGTTCTGCTTGGAACTATTACGAGAAAGAGGACGTGTCCTGCCTTCATCTTTTCTCCAAAAAGCAGATGGATTTAAACTGGGACAATCCGGATGTTAGAGAAGATGTAATAGACATGATAAAGTGGTGGCTTCAAAAGGGCGTAGACGGCTTTAGAATGGATGTTATTAATGCTATTTCCAAAGAGCCGGGACTGCCCGACGGAGATCCTTTTATCGGCTCACTTATGGGAATTACCGGTATAGAAAATTATTTTTACGGTCCAAACCTTCATAAGTATTTAAGGGAAATAAAGGAAAAAGCATTTAAGCCATACAATGCATTTTCGGTAGCTGAGACTCCCGGGCTTGGAATGCAAATGTGTAAGCTTATAACGGGTGAAGAAAGAAACGAGCTTGATATGGCGTTTTCTTTTGACCACTTGGAGACTCCGGGGCATACAAGGTTTGAAGATTATAAGTATGACTTAAATTATTACAGAGACTACCAAATCGATTGGGCAAAGAATTATGGTTCAAATTCAAGAATGTCGTTATTTTATAATAACCATGACAATCCGAGAATGATAAGTAAAGTAAATCCCGATCCTAAGTACAGAAAGCCTTTGGCAAAGCTTTTGGCTCTAATGCAGCTTACACTTTTAGGAACTCCTTTTATTTATCAGGGGGATGAGTACGGCTTAATAAACTATCCGTTCAAGGGAATGAGTGATTTAAATGATGTTGAATCCATCAACTTATATGAAGAATTAAAAGGAAAGATGAGTGAAGAAGAAGCCTTTAAAATTATCCTTTCAGGCACAAGAGACCATACAAGGGTGCTTCTTCCCTGGAATGATAACGCTCCTTTCAAACAGGATATGGACGAAGAAATACACGATTTTTATAAGGCCCTATTAAGATTTAGAAAGAAAACATCTGTAATAGCTTACGGTGAATTTGAAGTTTTAAGAAGTAAAAAGGATACATTTACCTACAAAAGAAAACTTGACGGAAAAGAAATCATCGTAGATTGTAACCTTGGTACAGGAGCAATTTCTTCATATAATGCAGGAGAAAACTATAAAGTTGTTTTTGAATCCGGTAAGGAAGATAGCTTTGATTCCTATGGATTTAGAGTGTGGGAAAATTGTTAATGCCACATTAATTAGTAAATTATATAGTGGACATGTGAAATGAAATGAACTATGAACTACTTCTTTTATCATGTCTCTCCTATACGAAAACACCGAACAGAAAGTTCGGTGTTTTCATTTATATTTATAGGACTTGCATAAATATTCACACTTCAACGCGTGAAAGCGATAATTCATTATCACAGATATATTGCATTTTAAAAACTATTTGATAAAATAGGCTCGTTGAATTTAAAAACGGGAGTGAAAATATGAAAACCAATATAAAGTACAGCCTTCTGTTAGTACTGACTGCAGTTATTTGGGGAGCTGCTTTTGTTGCTCAAAGCGCAGGAATGGAATATGTGGGCCCATTTACTTTTAACGGAATAAGATGTATCATAGGCGCCTTGGTTTTAGCGCCTGTAGCAATGTTTTTTGATAAAAAAGACGGTGTAATGACCCCTTGGAAAAACAGGGATTTGGTGCTTGGAGGATGCATTTGCGGAATACTGTTGTTTCTGGCAACAAGCTCTCAGCAGGTCGGCATTATTTACACAACAGCCGGAAAAGCAGGTTTCATTACAGCCTTATATATAGTGTTGGTCCCGATTTTTTCTTTTATGTTAAAAAAGAAACCGCCCAAGCATATCTGGATTAGCGTATGCCTTTCAATTATAGGATTATATTTCCTTTGCTTAAGCGAGACCTTTAGATTAAGCCCCGGGGATATCTGGATGTTTGTTTGTGCAATACTCTTTGCATTACAGATAATAGCCGTGGATAAGTTTGCGCCTCATATGGATGTAATTAAACTTTCCTGTTATCAGTTTGCGGTATCCGGTGCTTTAAGCATAATACCAATGATTCAGGAAAAGCCTGTTATGACGGACGTTTTAGATTGTTGGCTTCCGATTGTATATGCGGGAGCGCTTTCCGGAGGTGTTGCTTACACACTTCAAATGGAAGCTCAAAAGAGAGTTAATGCAACAGTTGCCTGCATTATAATGAGTTTGGAATCTGTTTTCTCTGCGGTATTCGGATTCTTGATTTTGGGGCAGAAATTATCGGTAAGAGAAATTATCGGATGCGTGGTAATGTTTGCGGCAGTTATACTTGCACAAGTTTCACCCGCTAAGAAAGCATAGAAAAAGAAGAATAAAAAAGCACGGTTTTGGAATTTCCAAACCGCGCTTTTTTTTAGTTATGATACTTTTTGTTTGTTTCGTATTTAGGCTCACAGGTTAAGTGAAGGCCAAGCTTTTTAAATAACTTTTCATCAACCGGTGAAAGGATAACGGAAGAGTGAACTTCGCATCCTCTAAGTAAGGGAAGCTGTTCCAAAGCAACGGCAGATGCTGCGTTTGTTGCGGCACTGACTGATAAAGCTATCAATACTTCGTCTGTATGAAGTCTTGGGTTGATGCTTCCCAAATACTTTGTTTTAACTGTCTGAATAGGAGCAAGGGCTTCTTTTGTTACAAGATGAAGCTTATGGTCGATTCCCGCAAGCTCTTTTAAAGAATTAATTAAAGCAGCGGCGCTTGCACCAAGTAAATCTGTGGTCTTACCTGAAATCACTTTTCCGTTTGGAAGTTCGATTGCAACAGCAGGCATAGACGTCTGAGCTTCTTTTTCTAAAGCTGCCCCTACAACGGGCCTGTCGTTAACGGATAAGTTCATTTGCTTCATTAAAAGTTCAAGCTTATAAACAGCTTCTTTGGTACCTGTACCTTTCTTTGCTTCACAAAGAGTGGTAAAGTATCTTCTTATGATTTCCTGTTTTGAAGCTTCGATGCAGGCTTCATCATCAATGATACAGTTACCTGCCATATTTACGCCCATATCTGTGGGTGACTTATAAGGGCTTGAACCTAAAATCTGAGTAAAGATTTCATTTAAAACAGGGAAGATTTCAACGTCTCTGTTATAGTTTACCGTTGTGACACCGTAAGCTTCCAAGTGGAAGGGGTCTATCATGTTAACATCATTTAAGTCTGCTGTGGCAGCTTCATATGCAATGTTAACAGGGTGTGATAAAGGAAGATTCCAAATGGGGAAGGTTTCAAATTTAGCATATCCTGCTTTTACTCCGCGTTTGCTTTCATGATAAAGCTGTGAAAGGCAGGTAGCCATTTTTCCGCTTCCGGGGCCCGGGGCAGTTACAACCACCAAGGGTCTTGTGGTCTCAATATAATCATTTTTTCCGTATCCATTATCGCTAACGATTAAAGGAATATTGCTCGGATAACCTTCAATGGGATAGTGAAGATATGATTTTATGTTTAATGCGGAGAGTTTTGAACGAAACATGTCAGCTGCGGGCTGGCCTGCATATTTAGTGATGACAACGCTGCCAACGTAAAGACCTACGTTAGTGAAAGCGTCTATTAATCTAAGAACATCGAGGTCGTAAGTGATTCCCAAGTCGCCTCGTTTTTTGTTTTGCTCGATGGCATCTGCGCCGATGGCTATTACTATCTCGGCTTTATCTTTCATCTGTAACAACATCTTTAATTTGCTGTCAGGTTCAAATCCCGGTAAAACTCGGGATGCATGATAGTCGTCGAATAGCTTTCCGCCAAATTCCAAATACAGCTTGTCGCCGAAGGATGAAATTCGCTTTAAGATTCGATCAGACTGCATGGAAATGTACTTCTGATTATCAAATCCAATCTTCATATAAAGTCTCCTTCTTTCACGCTTGATTTTACAGATAACGGAAAGTTTTTTCAAGGAAAAAATAGCGATTCAGTTTATTTTTTTTTCACATTCTTTATATTCTTTATATTGCGTCAAAAACGTATGTTACTTATAATTAAAGCAAAGTGAGCGCGTTTTTGCGCTGTTGGTGAGGACATATGAATAACGATAATAATCAGAATAATCAAAATAACAGAAACAATCCGCCGGGAGGTCCGGGACCGCGTTTAGCGCCCATGCTTTTGGCACTCCTTGTGGTATTCCTTATAATCCTTTCAATTACCCGTGTCGTTTCCAAAGTGGGAAGCATGGTAATTCCTTATAATGAATTTGTTCAGATGCTTGATGAAGGGAAAATCTCAAAAGTCATAGTATCGGATGACAGAATAGAAATTCATACCGTAGAGGAAGAAAAAGACAGGACTATATGGGGAAGCACTCAGATAGTCTATTACACAGGTACAGTGGAAGATGAAGAAGCACTGGCAGCCAGGTTACTTGCATCGGGAGTGGAAGTAAGTAAGGTAATTCCCGATAATTCAAGTGCTTTGATTCAGATAATATTTATGTACGTTCTGCCCCTTGTTTTGTTCGTAATCGTCATGGGTTACCTTTCAAAGAAAATCGGTGGCGGCGGAATGATGGGTGGCGTCGGTAAGTCAAACGCCAAAGTATATGTGCAAAAAGAAACCGGTGTGACATTTAAAGATGTTGCCGGAGAAGACGAAGCAAAAGAAAGCTTGGTTGAAGTCGTAGACTTTTTGCATAATCCCGGAAGATACGTAAAGATCGGTGCTAAGCTTCCTAAGGGTGCACTTCTTGTGGGCCCTCCCGGAACAGGTAAAACATTACTTGCCAGAGCCGTAGCAGGTGAAGCCCATGTTCCCTTCTTTTCGCTTACAGGTTCAGACTTTGTTGAAATGTTTGTAGGTGTAGGTGCATCAAGAGTTAGAGACTTATTTAAGGAAGCAAACAAAAATGCTCCTTGTATCATATTTATAGATGAAATCGATGCAATCGGCAGAAGCCGTGATTCAAAGTACGGCGGAGGAAACGAAGAAAGAGAACAGACTCTAAACCAGCTTCTTTCAGAAATGGATGGTTTTGATGCGTCAAAAGGTATCTTGATTTTGGCTGCAACAAACAGACCCGAAATCCTTGATAAAGCCCTTCTTCGCCCGGGACGTTTTGACAGAAGAATCATCGTTGATAAGCCTGATTTAAAGGGCCGTGTTGAAATCCTTAAAGTTCATGCAAAAGATGTGCTTATGGACGATAGCGTTGATTTGGAAGCTATCGCCCTTGCAACATCCGGTGCCGTTGGTTCAGATCTTGCTAACATGATTAATGAAGCTGCAATCAATGCAGTTAAAGAACATAGAGAATTTGTATCTCAAAAAGATTTATTTGATGCTGTTGAGCAGGTATTGGTAGGTAAAGAAAAGAAAGACAGAATCATGAGTAAGGAAGAAAGAAAAATCGTTTCTTACCATGAAGTCGGTCATGCCCTTGCATCAGCTCTTCAAAAGAATTCAGAGCCGGTACAAAAGATTACAATCGTTCCAAGAACCATGGGTGCTTTGGGATATGTAATGCAAGTTCCCGAAGAAGAAAAATACTTAAATTCAAAGAAAGAGCTTCACGATATGATCGTGGGACTTTTGGCAGGACGCGCTGCGGAAGAATTGGTATTTGATTCCGTAACCACAGGTGCTTCAAATGATATTGAGAAAGCCACAAACATTGCCAGAAACATGGTTACCATGTACGGTATGAGCGAGAGGTTTGGCCTTGTGGGACTTGAAACCATTGAAAGCCAGTATCTTGAAGGAAGAAGAGTTCTTAATTGCAGTGAAGTTACAGCGGCAGGCGTTGATGAAGAAGTCATGAAAATTTTAAAAGACGCTTACAAAGAAGCCAAGGATATGCTTTCCGAAAACAGAGAAATCCTTGATAAGATTGCCGCTCACTTAATAGAAAAAGAAACAATTACAGGTAAAGAATTCATGCAGATCTTCAGAAAGGAAAAGGGCTTACCGGATCCCGAAGAAGAGAAGAAGGAAGAAAGCAAGGATTCCGAATCCGAAACTACAGAAACTTCGAAGGCAGTTTGCGAAGACTCAAACGAAACTACCAAAGAGGAAGCAGATGTTTAATATTTCTGACGAGCTAAGTAAACTCCCGCATAAACCGGGAGTTTATCTTATGCATGACGAAAATGATAATGTTATTTACGTTGGTAAGGCTGTTAATCTATACAACAGAGTACGGTCTTATTTTCGTGCGTCTACAAAGAAAACTCCAAAAATCGAGAAGATGGTTTCTTTAATCAATCATTTTGAGTACATCTTGGTTGATTCAGAGCTTGAAGCTTTGGTTTTGGAAAATAATCTGATTAAAGAATACAATCCCAAATACAACACACTTTTAAAAGATTCAAAAACTTATCCTTACATAAAAGTTACCTTGGGTGAAACCTACCCAAGAATAATGATGGTAAGGAAAACAAATAAAGACAAGTCAAAGTACTTTGGCCCATTTACAAGCGCTCAGGCCGTTAATGACACTATAGAATTATTAAATGGCACTTACGGACTTAGAACCTGCAATAAAAAGGTTGAATATGGAGTCGAAGTGGACAGGCCCTGCCTTAATTATCACATGAAAAGATGTGTGGGATGCTGTAAGGGGAATGTGCCTGTTGATGACTATAAAGAAAGAGTGCAAAAGGCATTAGACTTTTTAAACGGGAATGACAAAACCATCGTAAACGAATTAAAAGAAAAGATGGAAAAGGCTTCGGAAGCTCTCGATTTTGAAGAAGCAATAAGATACAGGGAACTCTTAGAGAGCGCAGCTAAGGTAATAGAGAGGCAAAAGATAAGCGACACCGATGAAGAAGACAGAGATATTATCGGTATTTCTCAGGATTTAAACGATGCTGTGGTGCAGGTTTTCTTTATACGTAACGGAAAAATGATAGGAAGAGAGCACCATCATATAGGCGGTGTTGACGGAGATTCAAAGAAAACAACCCTTACCGAATTTGTAAAGCGCTATTATACCGGAACGCCATATGTTCCAAGCAAAATCATGCTTCCCATAGAGATAGATGAACTGGAAGCTATAGAAGAATGGCTTTCCTATGTAAAAGGAAAAAAAGTAAAGCTTATTGTTCCAAAAATCGGAGACAAAGAAAAACTTGTGGAGCTTGCAAATAAAAATGCAAGTCTGGTTCTTTTACAGGATAAAGAAAAAATCATAAGAGAAGAAAGACGCACCAAAGGCGCCTTGGATGAGCTTAGAGAATTAATAGATTTACCGGACATTAACCGAATTGAAGCCTTTGATATTTCAAACACAAACGGTTTTGAAAACGTAGGCTCAATGGTGGTTTTTGAAGGCGGAAAGCCCGTAAAAGGAGACTATCGAAAGTTTAAGATTAAGTCTGTTGAAGGGCCAAACGATTACGCCTGCATGCATGAAGTTTTGACAAGAAGATTTACCCACGGCTTTGAAGAAATGAAACGCCTTGAAGAAGAAAAACTTGAGGCTTCATACGGAAGCTTTGCAAGATTTCCGGATTTACTCTTAATGGATGGCGGTAGAGGCCAGGTAAACATTTGTAAAGAAGTGCTTAGCGAATTAAAGATAGACATCCCCGTCTGCGGTATGGTTAAAGACGATTATCATAATACAAGAGGCCTTTACGTAGACGGCGTTGAAATTGATATCGATAAAACAAGCGAAGCATTTAAATTAATAACAAGAATTCAGGATGAAGCCCATAGGTTTGCAATCGAGTATCATAAGAGCCTAAGAAGTAAGGCGCAGGTTCATTCGGTTTTAGACGAGATACCGGGAGTTGGGCCAAAGAGAAGGCTTGCCTTAATGAGAAAGTTTGATTCAATCGATGCCATTAAAAATGCAAGCGTCGACGAACTTTCAAAACTTGATGAAATACCTGAGGATATTGCGGTTTCAATATGGAATTTTTTCCATAAGGACATGGCTTAATTTATTGTTCTGTGCTACACTCAAAAAGTACCATGTATTAGTAAAAGGAGGCAGTAAAATGGCATCAGTTGCATTACAAGCAGTAATAGACAAAATGAAACTTGAAAACGTAACTCCGGATATTGATATTTCCAATATTAAGATCACCCAGCCTGATATAAACAGACCGGCTATCCAGATTGCGGGCTATTTTGAACACTTTGACGCACAGAGAATCCAGATTATAGGATTCGTTGAATATACATATATGGAAAACCTTCCGCCAAAGAAAAAGCGTGAAGCATATGAAAAGCTTATGTCTTACGACATTCCCGCAATAGTTTATTGCAGAGAATTGTATCCCGACGAAATCTTTTTGGAAGTAGCCAATGAAAAGAAAATCCCTGTTTTAATGACAAAGAAATCAACATCAGATTTCATGGCAGAGATTATCAGATGGCTTAATGTAAAGCTTGCGCCCTGTATCGTGGTTCACGGCGTATTGGTGGACGTATACGGCGAAGGTGTTTTAATCACAGGTGAAAGCGGAATCGGTAAATCTGAAGCCGCTTTGGAACTTATTAAAAGAGGACATCGTCTGGTAAGTGACGATGCGGTTGAAATCAGAAAGGTAAGCGATGATACGCTTATAGGTTCTGCTCCCGATGTAACAAAGCACTTTATCGAATTAAGAGGTATCGGTATTGTGGATGTTAAAACATTGTTTGGTGTATCAAGCGTTAAAGACACCCAGTCAATTGACTTGGTAATAAGACTTGAAGAGTGGAACAGAGATAAAGAATACGACCGTTTGGGACTTGAAGAACAGTATACGGAATATCTTGGAAACAAGGTAGTCTGCCATAACATTCCTATCCGTCCCGGTCGAAACCTTGCAATCATTTGCGAGTCTGCAGCGGTTAATTATCGTCAAAAGAAGATGGGTTACAATGCCGCTCAGGAATTCTATAAACGAATTCAGGAAAATTTTGCTAAGAAAAGAGAAGAGGACGAAAAGAATGGCTAACTATGTATTTGGTATTGATATCGGGGGAACGACAGTAAAAATGGGACTTCTTGACAAAGAAGGTAACATTGTCGATAAGTGGGAAATTCCTACAAGAAAAGAAAACGGCGGAAAAAACATATTGCCCGACGTTGCGGCAGCAATTGATAGTAAGCTTAAAGAAAAATCCATTGATAAAAGCGATGTGATTGGAATCGGTGTAGGCGTTCCCGGACCCATAGATGATAACGGCGTTGTTCATTGCGCAGTTAACTTAGGTTGGGGCGAATTTAATGTAAATGACGAGTTAAAGAAGCTTACAGGGCTTACCACAAAAGCCGGAAACGATGCAAACGTTGCAGCTCTTGGCGAAGCATGGAAAGGCGGCGCAAAGGGATACTCAAGCGTCGTTATGGTGACACTCGGAACAGGAGTAGGCGGTGGCGTAATCATTAACGGAAAAATCGTTGCAGGCGCTAATGGTGCAGGCGGCGAAATCGGTCACCTTCATATAGAAGACAACGAAGAAAGAGAATGCGGATGTAAGAACCACGGATGCCTCGAGCAGTACGCTTCCGCTACAGGTATTTCTTACCTTGCAGGAAAGCACTTAGAAAAGTGGAACAAAGAAACCGTTCTTACAAAGGCAGACCTTTCTGCAAAAGCTGTATTTGACGGCGTTAAAGCAAAAGATGCTCTTTGCATTGAAATAGCGGAAGAATTCGGTAAGTACTTAGGAAAAGGCCTTGCCATTATAGCTTCAATCATTAATCCCGAAGCTTTTGTTATAGGTGGTGGCGTTTCTAAGGCAGGAACCGTAATCATGGATTACGTTCTTCCAAACTTTAATAAATACGTTTTCTCAGGAGCAAAAGAATGTAAGATGGTTCTTGCTACCTTAGGAAACGATGCAGGCATGTACGGCGCTGCAAAAATGGTAATGTAGTTTAGAGAAAAGAATATGATAGAAAGAATTAAAGCACTTGTGGGAGACTCACAAGTGCTTGTAAATGAAGAGCTAAATAAATATACGACATTTAAAGTAGGAGGCCCTTGCAAAGCACTTGTCTTAATTAAGACAGAGGACCTTCTTTTAAAAGTGATAAACCTTTTAAAAGAAAACAAAGAAGCTTTCTTTGTAATCGGTAATGGAAGTAATCTCCTAATAAGCGACAAAGGCTACGACGGATATGTGTTAAAGCTTGAAGGCGATTTTTTAAGCATCAAATCAGAAGGCGAAGAAATCATAGCGGGCGCCGGAGCCATTCTTTCAAAGGTTTGTATTCTTGCAAAAGAAAAAGGCCTTTCAGGACTTGAATTTGCGTACGGAATCCCCGGAACCGTGGGCGGTGCAATCGTTATGAATGCGGGAGCATATGACGGCGAAATGTCTTTTGTGGTAAGCTCCGTAAAGATGCTTGATTTAGATGGCTCCATAAAGACATTTTCAAATTCCGAAATGGAGTTTTCTTACAGAAACAGTATTTTAAAACGTAAAGATTTTATTGTTTTAAGTGTTACATATAAGCTTGTAAAAAAGGATGAAAAAGAAATCCTTGATAAGATGAATGACTTTTTGGAAAAGAGGCGCGAAAAACAGCCCTTAAACTTCCCAAGTGCCGGAAGTACCTTTAAAAGGCCAAAGGATAATTTTGCAGGAAAGCTTATTATGGAAGCGGGCCTTAAAGGAAGAAGAGTGGGGGGCGCTTGTGTATCCGAAAAGCATGCAGGTTTTATCGTAAATGATGAAGGTGCAAGCGCAAAAGATATAAGCGACTTAATGAAGCTTGTTATTAAAGAAGTAAAGGAAAAGTTCGATATAGAATTAGAACCTGAAGTTATAAAAATAGGTAAGTTTGATTAGAGGATTTTAAAATGCGACTTGTTGTTGTAACGGGAATGAGCGGAAGCGGAAAAAGTACAGTAATGAAGATGCTTGAAGATTCAGGCTATTATTGCGTTGACAATCTTCCGGTAAAGCTTATAGATAAATTTATAGATTTGGTAACTGAAAACAATACAGAGCTTTCAAAGGTTGCCATGGGCATTGATTCAAGATCCGATCTTCCTTTTAAAGAAGTTGAAAAGACTCTAAATCAATTAAAGAAGCAAAAGATAAGAATCGAAATACTGTTTCTTGAATCAGACGACAAGGTATTACTTAAAAGATACAAAGAAACAAGAAGACTTCATCCTCTTTCTTTTGACGGAAGCGTGGAAGAGGGAATCGCCAAAGAGCGAGAGCTTTTGGGCGGAATAAAGAAGCTATCGGATTATGTTATCGATACTTCAAATCTATTAACCAGAGAATTAAAAGAAGAAATCGACCGCATTTTTGTGGAGGGGAAACAGTATAACAGCCTAATGGTGAATATTGTTTCTTTTGGCTTTAAAAACGGAATTCCCCAGGATGCGGACTTGGTATTTGACGTAAGATTTTTACCGAATCCTTTTTACGTAGATTCACTTAAGAATCTAACGGGTCTTGATGAGCCTGTACAGGATTATGTAATGGGCTATAAAGAGGCCGGAGAGTTTTTGGACATGCTTGAAAACATGTTAAGATTCTTGATTCCAAACTATGTAAAAGAAGGAAAGTATCAATTGGTGGTGGCAATCGGATGTACCGGCGGACACCACAGAAGCGTTACTCTTGCCAATAAGCTTTACGAAAGACTTAAGGGCGGTGAGTGCGGTATCACCATCAAGCACAGAGACGTTGCTTTCGGAAAGTAGGAAAAATGTCTTTTTCAAAAGATGTAAAGGATGAACTTATTAAGCTTGTTCCAAATGAAAATCATTGCAGAATTGCTGAATTATCCGCACTGTTTTCTTTCTATGCAAAGGTGGAAAAGGGGCCTGAAAAAAGGGTTTATTTTTCAAGGGATAATTCAAGCGCTCTAAGAAAATGCTTTACATTGTTGAATAAAACATATAATATAGTGACGGACGGCTTTCGGGAAAATGAAGAAAAATCGAAAACCCCCGTGGAGCTAAACGGTAAAAACTGTGATATTGAAAGGATTTTAAAAGACCTTTCTTTAGACGCTCCCTTGGAAATACTAAACAAAGATTGCTGTAAAAGGGCATATTTAAGAGGTGCTTTTTTGGCAGCAGGTTTTGTTAATGACCCAAATAAAGGGTATCATTTTGAAATTTTGTCCGATGATTTGGAAAAAACAAAATTGTTGACATACCTGTTTTCTTTGTTTAATATAATTCCCAAGCATTCTGTCAGAAAAAGATACAATGTCACTTATGTAAAAGAATCTGAGTCCATCGCCGATGTGCTAAGCGTTTTGGGGGCACATAAGAGCATGATGGAACTTGCTAATGCAAGAATCGTAAAGGATGTTAGAAATTCCGTTAATCGCAGAAACAATTGCGATATGGCGAACATTTCAAAGGCAGTAAATGCCGCGTCCAAACAGATAGAAGATATTCTGCTGATTGATGAATTGGTTGGATTGGATGCTTTGCCCGATAACCTTAAGGAGATGGCTGAGGTTAGGATGGAGCACCCCGAGAGCAGTTTCTCGGAACTTGGTACATTTTTGGATCCACAAGTGGGAAAATCAGGAGTTAATCATAGATTGAGAAAGATAAGCGAGTTCGCTGAAGATCTACGAAACGAAAGGAAAACGAAATGACAAAGCAAGACATTAAGATTCAATTGGCAAGCGGCCTTGAGGCTAGACCGGTAGCAATGTTGGTACAGGTAGCAAGCCAGTACGAAGCTTCGGTGTACATCGATACTGAAGGAAAGCACGTTAATGCGAAAAGTATCATGGGCATGATGAGTTTGGGGCTTGACACAGGTGATGAGCTCACCGTTATTGCAGATGGTTCTGATGAAGAATCCGCAGTTGAAGGCGTTGTTAAATATTTAAGTGGAAAAGAATGATGAATTTATTTTTTGTTTTTAATCCAAAAGCAGGAAAAGAAAAAATAAAAAGCAAGCTCGGTGATATCATCGAGCTTTTTTCCATGGAAGGAAATAAAATTACCGTAGCCGCAACCACAAAGCGTGGGGATGCAACCGAAATGGTTAAAAATCTTCCCGAGGGCTTTGACAGAGTAATCTGTGCGGGAGGAGACGGTACTCTTGATGAAGTTGTTATGGGAATGAAGTTAAGAGAGCATAAACTTCCCATAGGATACATTCCAGCAGGAAGCACAAACGACTTTGCTTCATCAGTTGGTATTCCATCAAGAATCAATGATGCTGCAAAGGTAGCAATCGGAGATAAGCTTATTAAGTGCGATGTGGGATTGTTTAACGATAAATCATTTATTTATGTGGCTGCCTTCGGAGCCTTTACGGAAGTTTCTTACGAGACACCGCAGGAATTAAAGAACAGGTTAGGCCATGCCGCATATGTGATTATGGCTTTAAAACATTTAATTGAAATAAAGTCATATAAGATGCGTATTGAAACAGAGCACATGACTATTGAAGATGAATTTATTTACGGAATGATTACAAATTCAGATTCCATAGGCGGTATAAAGAACATAACGGGAAAGAATATTAATCTTTGTGACGGATTATTTGAAGTAACTCTTATAAGAAAACCAAAGCTTGCTACAGACTTAAATTCTGTTATGGTGGCTCTTATGGACAGAGACTATAATTCTAAGGACTTATATTATTTTAAAGCCGATAAACTAAAGGTCACTTGCGAAGAAGAAGTTCCTTGGACGCTGGATGGTGAATTTGGCGGAAATGAAAAAGAAGTAGTTATAGAAAATGTAAAAGAGGCACTTGAACTTGCCGTAAAATAAAAAAAGACCCCATAAAAAGGGAGGATGCCGGGTAAATTAATTACCCGGCATTTATTATGAAAAAGTTTTTAAAGTATTTAGCAACTTGAATTAAGCTAATTAAGTTTTGTTTGTTTCTATACTAATAATATAAAGGATAATCGTGACGAAATGATGTTATGTAAATAAACAAACGTAAAACAAAATATGAACAAATTATGAACGAGAGGGCAAAAAACTTGCCCTCTCGTCAGAATAGTCACATATTGTGTTTAAAATTAACTGAATATTAAACAAATATTAACGTCAAATCACACAAATCAGCACTAGATTTCAACGCTGACTGACTCCATAATCTGATCCTCTGAAGGACGATCGGACCAATCTGTGTGAACCTCGGCAATTTTGTTAACAACTTCCATTCCTTCGATAACTTTACCGAATGCAGCATAAGAACCGTCAAGGTGAGGAGCGTCTTTATGCATAATAAAGAACTGGCTTCCCGCAGAGTTAGGATCCATGCTTCTTGCCATAGAGATTACACCTGCTGTGTGCTTTAAGGTGTTTTCAAATCCGTTATCGGAAAACTCTCCAACGATTGAATATCCGGGGCCTCCCATTCCTGTTCCTTCGGGGTCTCCGCCCTGAATCATAAAGCCTTTGATAACGCGATGGAAAATAAGTCCGTTATAAAAGCCTTTCTCTACAAGTGATACAAAATTATCTACAGTCTTAGGTGCAATATCGGGATAGAGCTCTACCTTAATCACACCACCGTCAGCCATTTTAATGGTAACAATAGGATTCTTTGCCATAATTACTTCTCCTTATTTATTTTCTTATCAACCATGATAAAATAGAAAAGGGGGATTGTAAATGAAGAGAATCCTGTTTCTTACAAAAAAAGTTCATGCAAATCGGCTAAGAAGGCTTGGCTTCATTTTAAGAATGCTATTAAAGAAAACAAAGGTTTCTTATAAAAGTGTGTACAAAGAAACAGATTTGACACTTGATAAAGGGACTCTTTACATAACCGATGATTTAGATACTTTCAATAAGATAAAAAGTCTTGGAAGCGAGGCCATCGTTTTGATTGATGATGAAAAGATGATGGAAAACTTTAAAAATGCCACGTTTTTTTTAATGGATGCCGAAGCTACAGAGCATGTTTATTACGAACGGCTTTACAAAAGAATCAACGACGAGCCTTGGGAAATGATTAAAACAAAAAGGCTTCTTTTAAGAGAAACCATTGAAAGCGACGTGGACGATTTTGTAAAGATATATGAAAATCCTGAAATGACAAAGTACACGGAAGCTTTGTACGAAGACCCGGAGGAAGAAAGAAAATACGTGGCAGAGTACAGAGAAAAGGTATATAAGATTCAGGGATTTGGAATTTGGACGGTTATTAGAAAGAAAGACAATAAAATAATCGGAAGAGCGGGGCTTACCGCAAGAGAGGGATTTGATAACTACGAAATCGGATTTGCCATAGGATGCGATTATCAAAGAAAAGGCTATGGCTACGAAGCGGTTAAAGCAATTCTTTCTTTTGCCAAAAGAAACGAACTTGGCGAAATAAATGCCCTGGTGATGCCCGGAAACGAAGCATCAAAGAGACTGCTAAATAAAGCAGGATTTTTAAAAGTTTCCGATACGATGCTTGGAAAAGAGCACTACGAAGTGTGGCATCGGTAGGGTTGCAAGTGTTATTTAAAATATGCTATAATTGCATAAATTATTACATATGGGAAGACATCTCGGGGGCTTACTACAACATATTTGGAGAGTGAGTGTAGATAATTGATGGGCAGAAAGCACATACTGATTGTTGACGATGACAAAAACATGTTAAAGCTGCTAAAGATGTTTCTTGAAGATGACTATCAGGTAACAATTGTCGAATCAGGAAAGCAGGCGCTTGACTATATAATAAATCACACACCCGATTTAATCTTGCTTGATTATATGATGCCTTTGTTTGACGGGCCTCACGTAATGGAGATTATCAGAAAACGAGAGGCGTCAAAGCACATACCGGTATTGTTTCTTACATCGGTTGCGGATAAAGACAAGATTATTCAGTGCCTTGCGCAAGGACCTCAAGGGTATCTTATTAAGCCAATTTCCCGTGATGAGTTATTACAGCGCGTGGGTGAAGTGCTTGACAATGTGAAGTAATAGAGAACAGATTGATCGGAGCGAAGACAAGCGCTCCGATTTTAAATATATGGGAAAGTAACTTTGAGAATGAGTTGCTTTGGGAGGAAAAATGATAAACGAAACTTACAAGGACATGCTTTCAAAAAAATCGGTAATCAGAGAGCTTTCTGAATTTGCCACAAAAAGAGGAGAAGAAATCGGATACGACAATGTATTTGATTATAGCCTTGGTAACCCTTCGGTTCCTGCGGCTAAAGAGTTTAATGAAGCGATGAAAGAACTCATTGATTCAAAGAGCTCAATGGCTTTACACGGATACAGCCCAAGCCTTGGAAATCCAGAATTTAAAAAGGCGGTTGCCGATTCTTTAAAAAGACGATTCGGACTTGATTATAAGCCCACACACATATTTCCGACTTCCGGAGCAGCGGGAGCAATTGCACATGCTTTAAGAGCAGTTACAAAACCGGGGGATGAAGTAATTGTCTTTGCCCCTTTCTTTCCCGAATACAATCCATATATTACGGGCGCAGGGCTTAAGATGACAGTGGTGGAGCCTGACACCAAGGCTTTCCAGATTAACTTTGATAAGTTTGTAAGAAAGTTATCATCAAACGTAAAAGCGGTTTTGATTAATACACCAAGCAATCCTTCGGGAGTGGTGTATTCGGAAGAAACCCTTAAAGAGCTCTCTAAAATATTAAAAGAAAAGTCAAAGGAATACGGATTTAACATTTATCTTATTTCCGATGAACCATACAGAGAAATCGTTTTTGATGGTAAGGTATGCCCTTATCCTTCAAAGTACTATGACTATACGCTTTCTTGTTATTCCTTTTCAAAATCTCTTTCTCTTCCGGGAGAAAGAATAGGATATGTGGCAGCAAATCCCGCCGATCCCGATTCTGAAACAATAATCAATATGTGCGGACAGATTTCAAGAGGAACGGGTCACAACTGCCCCGCTTCAATAATTCAGCAGGCATGCGCAAAGGTTATAGATTTAACTTCGGACCTTTCGGTTTATGAAACAAACATGAATCTTTTATACGATGAACTTGTAAGCTTAGGATTTGAAGTTGTAAGGCCCGGCGGAACATTTTATATATTCCCTAAGGCTTTGGAAGAGGATTCGGTTTCTTTTTGCAAAAAAGCATTAAAGTATGACTTAATACTTGTGCCCGCAGATTCCTTTGGATGCCCCGGATACTTTAGAATGGCATATTGCATAGACACAGAAAAAGTAAAGCGTTCTTTAAAAGCTTTAAGAGAATTTGTAAACAAAGAATATAAATAATAGTTTTAAACGGAGAGGGGAAATTATGTTTGAAGCAGGATTGGTGCTTGAAGGCGGAGGCATGAAAGGTGTCTTCACCGCAGGCGTTTTGGATTTCTTTTTGGATAAGGGAATCGAATTTAAAAATATTTACGGAGTATCTGCAGGCGCATGCACGATGTCTAGCTACGTGTCAAAGCAAAGAGGCCGTGCGCTTGAGACTATGACCGATTATCTTGGAAGCAAGCGCTACATGGGAGCCTACAGCTTGCTTACAACGGGAGATATTTTCGGTGTAGACTTTAGCTATGACCTTGTGCCAAATTATCTAAACCCATTTGACTATGAAACCTTTAAAAAATATGAAGGAAACGCTTACGCCGTTGTTACAAATATTGTTACCGGTGAAGCCGAATACATTAAATTAAAGGACATGGAAACGGATGTTGAGTACGTAAGAGCCTCAAGCTCTCTTCCGCTTGTTTCAAGAAATGTTGAAATAAACGGAAACAAGTATCTTGACGGTGGCATGGCAGACTCAATTCCTATTAGAAAAAGTGAAGCCGATGGAAATGTTAAAAACATTGTTGTAATGACTAAGCCTGTAGGATACAGAAGAGAAAAAGAAAAAGCTTTGGCAGCCTTTAAGGCAAGATACATTAAGTATCCAAAAGTTTATGAGCTTATGAAGAACAGGCACATCGTTTATAACGAGACTGTTGATTATATTGAAAAGCAGGCAA
This sequence comes from Lachnospiraceae bacterium, assembly GCA_024680435.1. Classification (GTDB taxonomy): domain Bacteria; phylum Bacillota; class Clostridia; order Lachnospirales; family Lachnospiraceae; genus UBA1258. Next base: position 26,637 of record JAILCK010000001.1, on the reverse strand, counting down.
GGGAAAAGAAACTGATACTTTTAAGGCCGCTTGATGATATTTACATCGACAGACTTGAAAAGGATTCCGATAAGCTTACGGCCCTTTATAACGAAGGATACAAAGAAGCCGAAAACAGATATGAAGAGATAATGGAATACTTAAATAATTAAGCAAAAATCTTAGAGCAAAAGAAAAAATCTTTTGCTCTTTTTCTTTATTATTTTTTTATATTTTATACCTTCTTTCTTTGTTGACTTTTTCTAAGAGGGGGTATATTGTACTAATAGAGTTTAGCACTCGTATAAAGAGAGTGCTAACAAAACCCGGTAACCGTGCTTTACAAGAGAGTGTGATCAAGTGGAACTTGACGAAAGAAAAATAAAGATTTTACAGGCGGTTGTCAGAAATTATCTTGAGACGGGAGAGCCCGTCGGAAGCCGCACAATTTCAAAGTACACAGATTTAAATTTAAGCTCGGCAACGATTCGTAACGAAATGGCGGATCTTGAAGAAATGGGTTACATCATTCAGCCACATACTTCAGCCGGACGTATTCCTTCTGATAAAGGCTACAGATTATATGTAGACAAGATGATGGAGGAAAAAGAAAAAGAAGTTGAAGATATGAAGGAGCTTTTGCTTGAAAAGGAAGATAAGATAGATAACCTTTTAAAGCAGGTTGCAAAAGTTTTGGCGGTTAACACAAACTACGCCACAATGATTTCGGCTCCTCAGTATAACAGAAACAAGCTTAAATTTATCCAGCTTTCAAGAGTGGATGAAAATCAGCTTTTGGCAGTCATCGTTACTGAAGGAAACGTGATAAAGAATCACATCATTCCTACAGAGCTAAAATTGGATGACGAGACGCTTCTTAAGTTAAATATCCTGCTTAATACACACTTAAACGGATTAAGCATTGAAGAAATCAATTTAGCAATGATTTCTTCGCTAAAAAAGATGGCAGGTGTTCATTCGGAGCTTGTAGCGGATGTTATCGATGCGGTAGCTGAAGCAATTCACTCTGATGAAGATTTGGAAATATATACAAGCGGTGCGAACAACATTTTAAAATATCCGGAGCTTGCGGATAAAGATCACGCAGTTGAGCTTTTACATACCTTTGAAGAAAAAGAACCGCTTAATGAATTGGCACTTACTAATCTGACAGGTGAGAACACCGGTATTCAGGTATATATAGGTGATGAAAGCCCGATAGAGAGCTTAAAAGATTGCAGCGTCGTAACCGCAACATACGAGCTTGATGAAGGACTTAAAGGAACCATCGGAATTGTGGGTCCAAAGAGAATGGACTACGACAAGGTGGTGGGAACCTTAAAAAATCTAATGAATCAATTAGATTCTTTATATAAGAAAGGATGAGCAATTTGGCAGAGGAAAAGAAAGACCTCTCACAGGAAGAACTTGAAAAAGAGTCTTGTGAAGAAGTAAACGATAATCCCGAAGCTAAGGCTGAATGCGAAGACAAGGAGCCTTCCGAGGGAGATAAGAAAGACAAAAAGAAAAATAAAGGCGATAAGAAGGTAGAGGAACTAAAAGAAAAGATCAAAGATCTTGAAGATAAAAACATAAGACAGATTGCTGAGTTTCAAAACTTCAGAAATCGTACCGAAAAAGAAAAATCCCAAATGTTTGACATGGGAGCAAAGAATGTTATAGAAAAGATTTTACCGGTTGTAGACAACTTCGAAAGAGGTTTGGCTTCACTTTCGGAAGAAGAAAAAACATCTTCTTTCGCAGACGGTATGAACAAGATATATAAACAGCTTATGACAGAGCTTGACAATCTTGGTGTTAAGGCAATCGATGCAAAAGGAAAAGAATTCAATCCCGATCTTCACAATGCGGTAATGCAGGTGGAAAGCGATGAATTTGAAAGCGGAATCGTTGCCGAAGAATTACAAAAAGGGTATACATATCACGACACCGTAGTAAGACACAGTATGGTGTCCGTCGTATCATAAAGAGTTAACTTTAGGAGGAAATAGATATGAGCAAAATTATTGGTATCGACTTAGGTACAACAAACAGCTGCGTAGCTGTTATGGAAGGTGGTAAGCCCACCGTTATCGCAAACACAGAAGGAGCACGTACCACACCTTCAGTTGTTGCATTCACAAAGACAGGAGAACGTTTGGTAGGTGAACCTGCAAAGCGTCAGGCTGTAACAAATGCAGAAAAGACTATCTCTTCAATCAAGAGAGATATGGGTACAGATAGAGGTCGTAAGATTGACGATAAGTACTACTCACCTCAGCAGATTTCAGCAATGATCTTACAGAAACTTAAAGCAGATGCAGAAAGCTACTTGGGAGAAAAGGTAACAGAAGCTGTTATCACAGTTCCTGCATACTTTAACGACTCTCAGCGTCAGGCAACAAAGGATGCAGGTAAGATTGCAGGCCTTGAAGTAAAGCGTATCATCAATGAGCCTACAGCAGCTGCATTGGCATACGGCTTGGACAGTGAAAAAGAACAAAAGATCATGGTATACGACCTTGGCGGCGGTACATTCGATGTATCAATCATTGATATAGGCGAAGGCGTTATCGAAGTTCTAGCTACAAACGGTGATACACACCTTGGTGGTGATGACTTTGATGCTAAGATTACAGACTGGATGCTTTCAGAGTTCAAGAAGGCAGAAGGTATCGATCTTTCAAACGATAAGATGGCTCTTCAGAGATTAAAGGAAGCAGCAGAAAAAGCTAAGAAGGAACTTTCTTCAGCAACCACAACAAACATCAACCTTCCTTTCATCACAGCAACATCAGAAGGCCCCAAGCACTTTGATATGAACTTAACCAGAGCTAAGTTTGATGAACTTACTCATGATTTGGTAGAAAGAACAGCAATCCCTGTACAGAACGCATTGAAGGATGCAGGTCTTACAGCTTCCGATTTAGGAAAGGTATTATTGGTAGGTGGTTCAACACGTATCCCTGCCGTACAGGATAAGGTTAGACAGTTAACAGGTCAGGAACCTTCAAAGTCACTTAACCCCGATGAATGTGTAGCAATCGGTGCTTCAATTCAGGGTGGTAAGCTTGCAGGTGATGCAGGTGCCGGCGAAATCCTTCTTTTGGATGTAACACCCCTTTCACTTTCAATCGAAACAATGGGTGGTATCGCTACAAGACTTATTGAAAGAAATACAACCATTCCTACAAAGAAGAGCCAGATCTTCTCAACAGCAGCCGATAACCAGACAGCAGTTGATATTAACGTAGTTCAGGGTGAAAGACAGTTTGCCCGTGACAACAAGTCACTTGGACAGTTCAGACTTGATGGTATCCCTCCGGCAATGAGAGGTGTTCCTCAGATCGAAGTTACATTTGATATTGATGCTAACGGTATCGTTAACGTATCAGCTAAGGACCTTGGAACAGGTAAGGAACAGCACATCACCATTACAGCAGGTTCTTCAATGAGCGATGAAGATATCGAAAAGGCAGTTAAGGAAGCTCAGGAATTTGAAGCTCAGGATAAGAAGAGAAAAGAAGCTATCGATACACGTAACGAAGCTGATTCCTTCGTATTCCAGACAGAAAAGGCTATCCAGGATGTAGGCGATAAGGTTGATGCATCTCAGAAAGAAGCCGTTGAAGCAGACCTTAAGGCTTTGAAGGATTTACTTGAAAGCACAAAGGATCAGGAACTTTCAGACAGCCAGATTTCAGACATCAAAGCTGCTAAAGAAAAACTTATGACTTCCGCACAGTCATTATTTGCTAAGGTTTATGAGCAGAGCCAGGGCGCAGCCCAGGGTGCTCAGGGTGCAGGCCCCGATATGGGACAGGCAAATTATCAGGAAGCTCCCAACCAGGGCGGTGATAATGATAACGTAGTTGACGGAGACTACAGAGAAGTATAATTAAGAAGCTAAAGAGGGGCGGGAGTAGTCTCGCCCCACTTTTGGAGTTTAAACATGGCACAGAAACGAGATTATTATGAAGTACTCGGAGTTGACAAAAATGCAGACGCCGATACTCTTAAAAAAGCATACAGAAAGATTGCCAAAGAAAACCACCCCGATGTAAAGCCGGGGGATAAGAAAGCTGAGGCAATATTTAAAGAGGCATCCGAGGCCTATGCCGTATTAAGCGATCCCGAAAAGCGTAAACAGTATGATCAATTTGGCCATTCTGCATTTGACGGAAGCGCAGGTGCCGGTGGATTTGGTGGCTTTGACTTTAGCGGAGCTGATTTCGGAGACATATTCTCAGATCTCTTCGGGGATTTCTTCGGAGGTTCGAGAGGAAGAAGCTCTTCCAGAGGAAACAGCCCAAGACAAGGAGCAAATTTACGTACCACCATTCGTATTTCTTTCCTTGAAGCCGTATTTGGCGTTGAAAAAGAAATCGAACTTAACTTAAAGGATGAATGTCCTACTTGTCACGGCACAGGAGCTAAGCCCGGCACTAGGCCCGAGACTTGCCCTAAGTGTGGCGGTAAAGGACAGGTGGTTTATACATCACAATCTTTCTTTGGTACTGTAAGAAACGTACAGGCTTGTCCCGATTGTAGAGGAACAGGTAAGATAATTAAAGAAAAATGCGCTGATTGCGGCGGTACAGGATATGTTACAAACAGAAAGAAAATTGCTGTTAGCATTCCTGCGGGAATTGATAATGGTCAGTGCGTAAGAATAGGAGGAATCGGAGAGCCCGGTAGCAATGGTGGCCCCAGAGGAGATTTACTTGTTGAAGTAATCGTGCAAGACCATCCTATTTTCAGACGTCAGGATGTAAATATCTACTCAAGCGTTCCGATTTCATATGCGGTAGCAGCTCTCGGAGGAGAGGTTTTGATAGATACCGTTGACGGAAGAGTGGCATACGAAGTTAAGCCCGGCACCCAGACCGATACAAGAGTAAGGTTAAAGGGTAAAGGTGTTCCTTCATTAAGGTATTCGGATACCAGAGGCGACCACTACGTAACACTTGTGGTTCAGACACCTGAAAAGCTCTCTCATGAAGCAAAAGAACTTCTTAAACAGTTTGATTCTTTGACGGGAGATTCCTTAAATGCCGCAAAGAATTCAGTAGATTCTTCAACAGATGATAAGAAGAAAAAATTCTGGAAATAACTCATATCTATAGAATTATAACTCGGTTGCATCATTAATCTTGACGCAACCGAGTTTCTTTGTTAAATTAGCAATTGCTATGAAGAAATATTTTGGTGATAAAAAATTTTATAAGATGGTAATGGCTGTGGCTATACCCATAGTCATTCAGAATGCGATTTCAAACTTTGTAAACATGCTTGATAACATCATGGTGGGCCAGGTAGGAACCGAGCAAATGTCCGGTGTGGCCATCGTAAATCAGCTTATATTTGTTTACAACCTTGCAATATTTGGAGCAATTTCCGGCCCCGGTATTTTTACAGCTCAATATGTGGGCCAGAAAAATGATAAGGGCGTCAGATACACAGTGAGATTTAAATTGATTTTATCAGTGGTAATCTCTGTTGCTTCAATCCTTTTATTCACACTGTTTGACAATACATTGATAGGATGGTTTTTGCATGATAACGGTGACGGGCTTGACTTAATGGCTACACTTGGTTATGCAAAGTCTTACTTAAAAGTAATGCTTGTAGGCCTTCTTCCTTTTGCCTTAACCAATTCCTATGCAGGAACTTTAAGAGAATCGGGCGAAACCAAGGTTCCTATGTATGCAGGGCTTACTGCGGTATTTGTAAACCTTGTTTTAAACTACGTCTTTATTTTTGGTAAGCTTGGCGTAACTGCAATGGGAGTTGTGGGTGCTGCGATAGCTACGGTTATTTCTAGATACGTTGAACTATTAATTGTTATGGTATGGACTCACTCTCACAAAGAAAGAGCCGCATTTGCCGTTGGCCTTTACAAAGGTTTCTATATACCGGGAGAATTATGTTGGAAGATTATAAAGACCGGAAGCCCTCTTTTCTTTAATGAGTTTCTGTGGTCCCTTGGAATGTCTGCAATCACTCAATGTTACTCCACAAGAGGACTTCAGGTAATTGCTGCATTTAACATATCCAACACCATTTCAAACTTATTTAACGTAGTGCTTATTTCCATGGGTAATGTGGTGGCAATCATCATCGGACAGATTTTGGGATCCGGAGATACAAAAGAAGTGGTGGATACAGACAGAAAGCTTATTACCCTTGCTGTTTTGGCATCTGCAGCTATGGCAATGCTACTTATGTTTTTGGCACCTCTCTTCCCTAAGTTTTATAATACTACGGATGATATAAGAAACCTTTCGGTAAGGCTTATGCGTACGGTGGCGATTTTCTTCCCTATGCATGCATTTTTAAATGCAGCTTACTTTACATTAAGGTCCGGAGGAAAAACTTTTATCACATTCTTGTTTGACTCTGCCTTCCTTTGGGTTATAAGCTGGCCTGTAGCCTATGTGCTTAGCAGGTTCACAGCCATTACCATTATTCCTTTATATGCGATTGTTTTATCGGTCGAAGTCATAAAGGTTGTATTGGGAGCAATCTTACTTAAGAAGAGAATCTGGATTCAGGATTTGGTTGCATAATTTAATAAATGAAGACACTATTAAGCCTTGGTTCTCCAAGGCTTTTTATGTTATAATTTCGGTTATAAATAAAGGAGAGGCCATATGATTTCTTTTAAGTGTGCGAATTGCGCAGGGGAGATGACTGTTTCTTATACAGGAGAGCTTGTATGCCCGTATTGCGGCGCAAAGCATAATCTGAGCGATAAAGAGCTTGAAGGTTATAAGGTTTTTAGACACAGAATGCTTGAGTATCTGGCCGCTGTATCAAATGACAGTGCCAAAGCATCGGATTATGAGTACCTTTGGAACGGAGCCGATTCTGTTACCTTTGTGGCAGAAGATGAGAGCGAAATTAGAATCAGGTTCATTTATGAAAGTGAGCTTGAAGGCGTTAAAATGTATGTGGCAAAGGACAGCATTATATACGTTTTCCCTAAAGATAAAGTTTCATTGCATGAAAAAAGCTTAAAAAACATTTCAAAGATTACTTTTCCACAGGCTGATATGAAATCACTGGCTAAATGTATACCTCAGTCAAAGGGAACTTACAGGTTGATTGACGGAAGTTTACTTTGGGCAGTTTCCAAGGATGAAGGATTATATCCCCTCCCTCTTTTTGGCAATCTATCCTGGGAAGATACGGCATGGATAGTTTCAAGGCTTGAAAACATAGCCTGCTTAATGGAATATAACGATGCGGTTCACGGACTTATTGACCCTGAAACAATTTTCATTAATCCAAAGACCCATGAAGCATCTCTTCTTGGGGGCTGGTGGAAAATGTGTGACATGAGCCCTTATAATAAGTCATCCGATTTAAAAGATATAAGGAAAACAGCAAAGAAACTTCTCGGAAGCGGATTTGAGGATACGCCTAAAGCGTTTAAAGAGTTTCTTAATGAAGCATCTAAGATTGATGCGTTTAAAGACTTTGAATACTGGGACAATATAATTGAAAAAGGTCTCGGTGGAAGACACTTTCACAAATTTGGAAAATAAAGGAGTACGTTATGGGATACGGTAGTTACAGAAGTTCTGACTGGAGCAGATTAAAGGCAAGTGCAAAGATTACAGAAACATCGGATGTTTCACAGATTTTTAAAAGCAGATCAATGGAGGAGCGCTTTGATCCAAAGTTTATTGATGTAAGAGAATCAATGGACTCTGAAGAGCATCCTCATTCAACACCTGTCATCATCGGTCTTGATACAACAGGGTCCATGGGATATTTGTCAGAAGAAATTGCTAAAAACGGACTTAACGAAACAATGCTTAAAATATATGCAAGTAAGCCAATTGACGACCCTCAACTTATGTTTGCGGCTATCGGTGACGTCACCGACAGAGCTCCTTTACAGGTTACGCAGTTTGAATCTGACATAAGAATTGCTGAGCAGCTCTTTGCTTTATGGATGGAAGGAAACGGGGGAGACTCACCCGAAGACTTTGAGCTTTTGTGGTATTTTGCGGCAAAGCACACTCGTATAGATTCATATGACAAGCATGAAAAGAAAGGTTTTCTTTTTACAATAGGTGATGCGGATGTACATAAGGATGTAAAGGGCGCCTATATAGCAAACATATTTAAGGATGGTGCGGCTGGATTTACTTCTAAGGAGCTTTACGAGATGGCTTCTGAAAAGTATCAGGTATTTCATATACATTTAAACAATAACGGAGTTGTTCCTCTTAACTTTTCTTCTATAATGAGCGGAAAAGTTGCTGTAATTCCGAAGTCTAGTGTAAGTGCAATTCCGGAAGTTATCATTTCAATTATGCAACTTGCAAACGGCGAAGATAAGAAGACCGTTCTTTCACAGTGGTCTGACCTTGCACGCCCCGTAGTTGAAACTGCAATCAAGAATATGAGTTTTAAATCCGGAAAGAAAGGTCTTTTCTTTTGAGTAAGACAGAATATAGGGCAGTAATAGGTAAAAATTTCGGAGATGAAGGTAAAGGTCTTGCCACAGATTTTTTGTGCGATAAAGCATATAATAATCTTGTGGTGAGAGCCAATGGAGGCGCTCAGTCGGGTCACACTGTGGAGACTAAGACTAAGCGCTTTGTTTTTCATGAACTTTCATCGGGCTCTTTTAAAAACGCCGATACCTACTGGGCAGATACCTATCATCCCGATTTATATAAGTTATCGGATGAAGTAAATGACTTTAAGAAGATTGCGGGATTTATTCCAAGAATTTTTGCCTCGAAAGAAGCCGGAATTACAACGATTCTTGATGTATTGCTTAACATGGCTTTTGAAAAGGCAAGAGGCGATAACAGGCACGGAAGCTGTGCCATGGGAATCTATGAGACTGAGTTAAGAGAGAAGGCAGGGCTAAAGATAACTTTAGGAGACCTTTCTTCACTTGGAGTAAAGGGCCTTTTTGATAAGCTTTTTGAAATAAAAGAAAGCTATATTCCAAAAAGATTAAAAGAAGAAAACATCTCTATAGAAATGATAAAAGAGTATGCCGATTTACTTAATGACAGAAATGTTTTGATTAATTTTTCAAATGAAGTTTTAAAAAACCTTAGTCTTATTAAGGTAGTTGATAATGAGAAGTCATTTTTCAATGGATACGACCAAGTGATATTTGAAAACGGACAGGGACTATTGTTAGATTCCGAATGTGAAAGGTTTTATCCAAATGTATCGGGATCAAGAACCGGGCTTACAAATATAGAAAAGATTTTATCAAGGAATAATGAGAAACTTAATGAAGTGATATATGTATCAAGAACCTATGTAACTCGCCATGGTGCAGGATATCTTCCCGCAGAGTGTAGAAGCGAAGAGATTTCAGGGCTTACTAAAGATAACACAAACTTACCAAATGAATGGCAGGGAAGCCTCCGGTATGCTTTTCATGAATCGATAAAAGAATTTGTTAAGCCTGTAGAAGAGGATTTAAGAGAACTTAATTATAGGCCAAAGGTTAGTTTGCTTTTAACTCATCTTAATGAAACAAAAGAAACCGTTTTGATAAAAGACAGAAGTTTAAAAGTGGATGAGTTTATTAATCAAAAAGAGATTTTAAAGACTTTTGATAAAGTATATTTGTCAGAAGATAAATACGCAGAAAACATTAAAGGGTAGGTTAAAACCTACCCTTTATCCAGCATCATCATTAAATTACTTAAAACCACCATTCCGGCAGTTTCTGTGCGAAGGATTCTCTTTCCGAGAGTGATAATTTCAAAGCCTGAATCTTTAGCTTTTTCTATTTCGGTTTGCTCAAACCCTCCTTCGGGACCTATAAAGATTGCAACAGAGTCTCCCGGCTCAACTGATTCAAAAAGCTTATGAGTGTGGGCCATACCATCTGCCATTTCATAGGGCACCCACTTGTGTGTGCATTCGCTTGCGCGGGCAATTGCATCAGAATAGGCCATGGGCTTTGTGACTTCAGGTATTACAGTGCGCTTTGATTGTTTCGCGGCAGCTTCCGAAATAGCCTGCCATCTTTGAATCTTAGAATCCGTTTTCTTTGGCTCTAACTTCATTACACAGCGTTTCATTTCAACGGGAATGATTTCAAAAGCTCCAAGCTCAACAGCCTTTTGGATAATAAGCTCCATTTTATCGGACTTTGGAAGACCTTGATAGAGATATATCTTACAGGGAAGCTCGGTTCCTTCTTTAATAAAAGCAAGCTCACAAGTAATTGCATCATCAGAGAGGTCTCTCACAATGCAACGATATTCCTTGTCAGATTCGCTTGTGCTTACGGATATTTCTTCCCCGGGCTTCATGCGAAGCACGTTCTTTATATGATTTACATCTTTGCCTGTTATTGTGATGGTCTTATCCACAATAGCTTCAGGCGAAACAAAGAAATGATACATACGTCACCTTCTAAAAACTTATTCACTTAATATGATAGTATAGAGGGTACTAAAAATAAAGAAATATTTCCTTTGATAAGCAGTTTATAACATAGTCCGAATGTGCAAAAACCTTGACTAAACCTAACAATATGTGGATAATGTGCTATGGTATTTATTTATGAATTGATTTATAGTAAAGTACAGGGCGATTTTTTGGTTAGATTATAGGTAAAAATATGAAGTGGGTTAAATACAGAATTAAGACAACTACAGAAGCTGAAGATATTGTTATCAGCAGTCTTTATGATATCGGACTGGACGGAGCTCAGATCGAAGACAAAATTCCTCTTACCACCATGGAAAAGGAGCAGATGTTTGTTGATATCCTTCCTGAGACCGAGGCAGATGACGGAATCGCATACTTAAACTTCTTTGTTGAAGAGGGCGAAGACGGAAAGTTACTTCTTGATGACAGGAGTAAGGAAGTAAAGAAAAAGGTCGGAGAAGACTTATCCTATTCCTTGTACACAGATGATGGTACAGAAAAGATAATCTGGGATAGAAACGAACTCCTTGACGCAATAAAAGATGCTCTTTCAGAAATAAAAGAGTGGATGGATATAGGTGAAGGAACGGTTGAAATCGATACAACCGAAGATATCGACTGGCTTAACAACTGGAAGAATTATTTCCATCAGTTTGTTATAGATGACCTTCTTATCACACCCTCATGGGAAGAAATAAAAGAAGAAGATAAAGACAAAAAGGTTCTCCATATAGATCCCGGAACCGCTTTTGGAACCGGTATGCATGAGACTACACAGCTTTGCATAAAGGCATTAAAAAAGTACATTCATGACGGCGATAAAATTTTAGATGTGGGAACCGGAAGCGGAATCCTTGGAATAATCGGTCTTTTATATGGCGCGGGACATGTTGTGGGAACTGACTTAGACCCTTGCGCAGAGCCTGCTGTGGCAGAAAACCTTGAAATGAACGGATTATCCTTAGATAAGTTTGATTTTATTTTGGGTAACCTTATTACAGAAAAGGACGTTCAGAGTAAAGTCGGAACAGGATATGATATCGTCTTTGCCAATATCCTTGCGGAAGTTTTGGTGCCTTTAATGCCTGCAGCTGCAAAGGCAGTTAAAGAAGGCGGAGTTGTCATTACATCAGGCATCTTAAAGGAAAAGAGCCAAATGGTGGCAGACGCCATGGTTAAGGAAGGGCTTACAATCCTTAGTATCGACACTCAGGGAGAGTGGGCTTCGGTAACAGCTAAAAGATAGTTCTTTTGGAGATTTAGATTAAATGGAAAAAGCAGAAATATATCTTGATAATTCGGCTACTACAAGGGTGTACCCCGAAGTTTCAAACCTTATGTGCAAGATAATGCTTGATGACTACGGCAATCCGTCAAGTATGCACACAAAAGGCGTTGAGGCTGAAAAGTACGTGCTTGATGCTTATAAAGAGATCGCTGAAGTATTAAAGGTAAAAGAAAAAGAAATCGTTTTTACATCAGGCGGAACAGAGTCAGATAACCTTGCTTTAATCGGCGCCGCAATGGCAAATAAACGTGCGGGAATGCATATTATCACCACAAAGGTTGAGCACCCCGCCATTTTAAATACCGTTGCATACTTAAAAGAAGAAGGCTTTGAAATAGACTATTTAAGCGTTGATAAGTATGGTCGAATTTCAATAGACGAGTTAAAAGAAAAGCTTAGAAAAGACACAATTATAGTGTCTATCATGCATACAAACAATGAAGTGGGTTCTTTAATGCCTTTGGAAGAAGCGGGAAAGCTTATTAAATCCGTTAATCCCTCATGTCTATTTCATGTAGATGCGGTTCAGGGATTCGGTAAGGCGGTTATGCCCATTAAGAGTGCAAACATTGATATGTTATCGTTTAGCGGACATAAGATTCACGGCCCTAAGGGAATCGGTGTTTTGTATGTAAATGAGAAGGTTAAAATAAAGCCTATTTCTTATGGCGGAGGTCAGCAAAAGGGACTTAGAAACGGTACCCTAAACGTTCCCGGAATTGCGGGAATCGGTCTTGCCGCAAAGATGATAAATGAAAACTTGTCAGAAAAAAGAGAAAAGCTTTATGAGTTAAAGAGTTTCTTTTTACGGGAAATAAGCAAGGTTGATAAAGTAAGCGTAAACGGATGCAAGCAGGATGCAAGCGGAGAGTTTTTGGTAAAAGAAACTGCTCCCCACATCATAAATATTTCGGTTAAAGGCCTTCGAAGCGAAGTAATGCTTCATGCGTTGGAAGAAAAGGGCATATATGTGTCGGCAGGAAGTGCCTGCTCATCACACAGTAAAAAAGAATCTTCCACCCTTAAAGCTATGGGAGCAAGTGCTGAAGAAACCGACGGAGCATTAAGAATCAGCATGTCGGAATTCACCACTAAGGAAGAATTGGAAACATTAATCGTGGAACTTAAAGCCGTAATTGAAAAGTACGGCAGATTTATAAGGAAGTAGAGATGTTTAGTTCATTTATAATTAAGTACGCTGAAATCGGCGTAAAAGGAAAAAACAGATACGTGTTTGAGGATGCGCTTGTTAATCAGATCAAGTATTCTCTTATGGGAAGTGGAACAACTTATAAAGTGTCAAAGACTCCCGGAAGAATATTTGTTGATTTTGAAGGCGAATTTGACTTTGACGATGTAATCGAAAGATTTAAGCATGTCTTTGGTATAAGCGGCATTTGCCCCATGGTAAGAGTGGACAATAAGGCCCCCGAAGAACTTTATAAAGATGTTATCGAATATTTTGACAAGGTATATCCCGATAAAAAGAAGACCTTCAAGGTTAAGGCAAGACGTGCAAACAAGGGATATCCCATGGATTCCATGGAATTAAATGCTGAAATCGGCGGACAGCTTCTTGATGCATTCCCTGAACTTACAGTTGACGTTCATAATCCTGAAATAGAACTCGTAGTTGAAGTAAGAGATAAGATTTACATTTATTCAGAGACAATTCCCGGACCCGGAGGAATGCCTGTAGGAACAAACGGAAAGGCAATGCTCTTATTATCAGGAGGAATCGATTCTCCCGTTGCAGGTTACATGATTTCAAAGCGCGGCGTTAAAATCGATGCCGTTTATTTCCATGCGCCTCCCTACACAAGTGAGAGAGCAAAACAAAAGGTTGTGGACCTTGCAAGATACGTATCAAAGTACAGCGGTCCCATCAATCTTCATGTAATTAACTTTACAGACATTCAGCTCTACATTTATGAAAAATGCCCCCATGAAGAGCTTACAATCATCATGAGAAGATACATGATGAAGATTGCTGAAATGATTGCAGAAGAAAGCGAATGCCAGGGACTTATTACAGGTGAATCGATTGGACAGGTTGCAAGCCAGACAACACACTCGTTGCTTGTAACAAACGAAGTATGTAAGCTTCCCGTATTCAGACCTTTAATCGGATTTGATAAAGAAGACATTGTGGCAATATCCAAAAAGATTGATACCTATGAAACCAGCATTCAGCCTTACGAAGATTGCTGCACAATTTTTGTGGCAAAGCACCCTGTCACAAAGCCTAACTTAAACATTATAAAGAAGCACGAAGAAAACTTGTCTGAGAAAATTGACGAGATGGTAAAAGAAGCTCTTGATACAAGAGAAGTGCTCTTAATCAAAAGAGACAATTAATTTTAGACAATAAAAAAAGTCGTTACCGAAAGGATTACGACTTGCCCAGGTTGAAGTATTTGTGAATTGTTAATAAGTTAAATGATTTAAAAAATATGGGGCGTGGCGAACACGCCCCGTGTGTTACATATTAAAGCATGTAAGGCTTAAGAGTTTCAAGAACTTCTTCAGCTCCGCCTTCAGCGTGGATATTTAAATCGATGGGCTTAGAAAGATCTAAGCTAAAAATACCCATAATTGACTTTGCATCGATAACGTATCTTCCTGATACTAAATCAAAGTCATAATCGAACTTTGTAATGTCATTAACAAATGACTTAACCTTGTCGATTGAATTTAAAGAAATCTGAACTGTTTTCATGGTAACTATACCTCCTTAGTTGACTTCAACCTTCAACATTAATTCTAAAGACAACAATCGGCTTTGTCAATGATTAAGCTGTAACAAAAATATTGGAGAAAATGATGAAAAGCGTAGCATTTCATAACTTAGGATGCAAGGTAAATGACTATGAGACCGATATTATGCAACAAAAATTCGCAGAAAACGGTTTTAAAGTTGTACCATTTACCGATAAAGCTGACATTTATGTGATAAACACGTGTACTGTTACGAATATTGCCGACAGGAAAAGTAGGCAAATGTTACATAGAGCAAAGGCTATGAACCCTGACAGCATAGTCATTGCAGTCGGATGTTATGTGCAAACAGACACTAAAAGAGTAATTGCCGATGAGGCTGTTGATATTGCAATCGGAAACAATCAAAAGGCAAATATAATAAATATTTTAAACGACTACCTTAAAGACAATTCAAAAAACAGTGCTGTTCTTGATATCAACGAGCCTAACATGGAATATGAAAGTATGATGTTATCCGACACTGCTGAAAGAACACGTGCCTACATAAAAATCCAGGACGGATGTAATCAGTTTTGTACATATTGCCTTATTCCTTACGCAAGAGGAAGGGTAAGGAGCAGAGAAAAAGAAGATATCTTAAAAGAAATAAAGGTTCTTTGCGAAAAAGGATACAAAGAGTTTGTATTAACCGGCATTCACGTAAGCTCCTACGGAATAACCACCGCAAACGATTTATCTAAAAACAAGCTTGCAGACCTTCTTGAAAGTATCCAGGAAATAGAAGGAGTAAAGAGAATAAGGCTTAGCTCTTTGGAACCAAGAGTCATTACAGAAGACTTTGCAAAGAGAGTATCTGCTCTTTCTAAGCTTTGTCCGCACTTTCATTTGTCTCTTCAAAGCGGATGTGATGCTACATTAAAAAGGATGAATCGCCACTATACAAAAGATGAATATTACGAAGGCGTTATGCTTTTAAGAAAGTATTTTGACGATCCTGCAATTACAACAGACATTATTGTGGGCTTTCCCGGAGAAACTGAAGAAGAATTCAAAGAGTCCTATGACTTTGCAAAAAAAGTGGGCTTTTATGAAATGCACATTTTTAAATACTCAAAAAGAAAAGGTACTCCCGCCGAAAAGTTTTCTAATCAGGTATTTGACCAAGATAAAGACGCAAGAAGCGACAAGATGATTGCCCTTGGAGACGTGCTTTCAAAAGAATTTAGGGAAAGACACATCGGTAAAGCCACCGAAGTTCTCTATGAAGAAAGCAAAGTGATTTCAGGAAGAGAATACCAAATCGGCCACACACCTGAGTACATTAAAGTAGCCAGGTTTACTGATGAAGATTTAAGGGATAAAATAGTAAAAGAAATACCGAAAGAATTTTTAAAAGACGACATTTTATTGGTGTAGGAGAATATGGGGAAAAGAAACCGGATATTAGCTTTATTGGCGGCATTTTTTACTGTAACAGTTTTTAGCTTAAGATTGGAATTATATCAAGGAATTGATGAAAACAAGCTTTTAACCATTTTTAATAAGCTTTATAATTCCTTTTCTTCAAATGCGCTTTTGGAAGTTGTAGCGATTATCGGCTTATTTTTCTTTTATGATAAATGGCTTAAAAAAGAAAAAGGCTTTGATATATTAACGGCGATAATATCGTTTGCTTTATCGTTTTCTTTTATCCTGGCCACTTTTTACTCAAAGTATAATGCCTCGGATTATATGTGGGGAAACATATTCCAGGTTGGCATGACAGTGGTGACGCTTTTAGGATTTTCACTGTTTATATATGCTTTACTAAGAATGATTTTACTAAGAGAATCAAAGGAAATACCAAAGCAAAAGGATTCGTTTTTAGAAAAGCATATTTTTATAGTATCGGCAGTAGTGATTTTCACGTTCTGGATGATCTGGGTTATCGGTAATTACCCGGGATCCATAAATCCCGACAGCATTTTGCAGCTAAAGTACTTTAGAGGAGAAGAGCCTTGGAGCAATTGGCACCCGCCCCTTTCTTCGATTCTAATGGGCGTATGCTTTAGCGTAGGTAATAAAATAAAGGATGCCAATTTTGGTTTCTTTTTGTATTGCCTGTTTCAGACAATAACAGGATCTTTGATATTTGCTTTTGCGTTAAAGAAGCTTAAAGATTTCGGCGTGTCGGTGAGAACCCTTATATTGGCGCTTTTGTACATTTGCCTTGTTCCCATTTTTGGATGTTACGCCCAGTGGTTTGAAAAAGATTTTCTTTATACACAGGTTGTTGTTTTGTTCCTAACATTTTTGCTTTGCATCTATACAAAGAAAACCTGCGAAAAGAAGGACCTTTGCGGATTGATTTTATCGGCGCTTTTTTGCATCTTTTTAAGAAACAACGGAATATATGCCGTTATACCTTCTTTAATAGCGCTGCTAATTTGGATTAAAAAAGAAGAAAAGAAACATGTGGCTATAGCTTTAATAACTGCCCTTGCTTCTTTTGTGCTGATAGTAAAGGTGATGTTTCCTATAATCGGAGTTTCTGCTACATCAGTTTCTGAATCTTTGGGAGTAATGTTTCAGCAAACCGCAAGATATGCAGTAGAGTATCCCGATGAAATCGATGATTATGAAAAAGAGGTTTTAGATAAAAACTTTCAGGGAATGGAGCATTTGTATAACTATGATCCAAGAATCAACGACCCTGTAAAGATTTACTACAATCACAGCGATTTTAAGGGATATTTAAAGGTATGGTTTCATCAGTTTACTAAGCATCCCGGAGTTTACTTTGAGTCATTTTTTAACGGAACTTACGGATACCTCGCTCCGGTTGAAAATGATATAGGAGCATGGGTTCAAAGAGAATACTTTGATTATCAGATAGAGCTTGGTGCCTTCCATCCTACCGATAACATGGTGAATAAATCACTTGTATGGGCATGGAACCTTTCTCAAAAACTTCCAATCCTTAGGTTTTTGACAATGCCCGGCCTTTACACTTGGATAACAATAGTTTGCGCTTGGTACGTTTTAAAAAGAAAACAGGCTTCAAAGCTAATTTTGATGATTCCTGCTTTTATAAACATCTTGGTTTGCATGGCTTCGCCCCTTGCGCTTGCTATGAGATATGCACTTCCTACATTGGCTTGTTCTCTGATTTTACTTTTGTATATTTTTAAAAATGATGAGGGCAAAGACGCTTATTTTAATTAAATATTCATGAAATTGTAATTTCTTGAAAACATATGTGTGATAATGTAAAATATAGTAGATTTATTATAAAAAAGAGGGATTTTTATGGCTAACTTGGATCAGACACAATTTTTTAAAGTAGAACAGGAAAAACCCATGAGTGCGTCAAGCATTCTTGAGATTGTCTACAAAGCTAATAAGGAAAAAGGATATGATGCCATAAATCAAATTACCGGATATCTTGTATCCGATGATCCTACTTATATCACTTCGCATAACGATGCAAGAAAACTGGTTCGTCGTTTAGAGAGAGATGAAATCATCGAAGAACTTTTGACTTCCTATGCGAAAACTCATGGATGGGATTAATCGATAGATGAGAATAATGGGACTTGACTTTGGCTCTAAAACAGTGGGTGTGGCAATAAGCGACCCACTTCTTATTACTGCCCAGGGAATAGAAATAATAAGGCGAAAAGAAGAAAATAAGCTAAGAAAAACCTTGGCCAGAATCGAAGAACTGATAGAAGAGTACGAGGTTAAAGAAATTGTTTTGGGACTTCCCAAAAACATGGATGACTCTGAAGGAGAGAGAGTGCGTCTTTCTTTGGAGTTTAAAGATAAGCTTGAGAGAAGAACAGGTTTGCCGGTTCATATGTGGGATGAGCGTCTCACCACAGTTGAAGCCGATAACATAATGATTGAAGCAAAAATCAGACGCGAAAACAGGAAAGAATATGTAGATATGATAGCCGCTCAACTTATTTTGGAAGGCTATCTTGAATACGGTAGGGAAAATGGAAAAAATTAAATTTGCCGGAAATGACGGCGACACAATTGAATTTTATGTAGTTGAAAAAACCACCCTCGGTGGTGTTGATTATATGTTGGTAACCGAAGAAGAATCTGAGGATGCTGACGCGTATGTGCTTAAAGATGTATCCAAGGCAGGAGACGCCGAAGGGATATATGAAATCGTTGAAGATGAAGACGAACTTAATGCCGTAGGTCAAGTATTCCAGGCTCTTTTAGACGATATCGACATCGAATAAAGGAGATTAAATTGAATAAAGAAAAGAAGAAAAATGTTTCAAAGCTTAAGATAATACCCTTAGGCGGTTTGGAACAGATTGGTATGAACATTACTGCCTTCGAGTATGAAGACAGTATTATTGTCGTGGATTGCGGATTGGCATTCCCTGAAGGCGATATGCTTGGAATCGACCTTGTGATCCCTGACGTAACTTATTTAAAAGAAAATATCGACAGAGTAAAAGGCTTTGTGATTACTCACGGTCACGAAGATCATATAGGCGCCCTTCCTTATGTATTAAGGGATGTAAACGTTCCGATTTATGCCACAAAGCTTACTATGGGCATAATCGAGAGCAAGCTAAAAGAACATGAAGATAAGATAAAGAAGTGTAAAAGAAAAGTTGTAAAATTTGGTCAAAGCATTAATCTTGGACAGTTTAGAGTAGAGTTTATTAAAACAAACCACTCAATTGTTGACGCAGCAGCCCTTGCAATCTTTTCTCCCGCAGGTGTTGTGGTGCACACCGGTGACTTTAAGGTTGACTATACTCCCGTATACGGAGATTCCATTGACCTTGAAAGATTTGCTACCCTTGGTAAAAAAGGCGTACTTGCGCTTTTGTGCGATTCAACAAATGCCGAAAGGCCCGGATTTACACCTTCCGAAAAAACCGTGGGACGTACCTTTGAAACAATTTTTAGTGAGCATAAAAACACAAGGATAGTGATAGCTACCTTTGCATCAAACGTTGACAGAGTACAGCAGATTATAAATGCCGCCCACTACTACGGAAGAAAAGTTGTGGTAGAAGGCCGAAGCATGGTAAACATCATCGATATAGCGCAACAGCTTCACAGAATTTCGATTCCCGAAAACACACTTATCGATGTTGAATCATTAAAGAAATATCCCGCGGAAAAAACCGTAATTATCACAACGGGGAGCCAGGGCGAAAGCATGGCCGCTCTTTCAAGAATGGCAAACGGTACCCATAAGAAAGTATCGATAGGTCCCAATGATACCGTAATCTTTTCTTCTAACCCTATTCCCGGAAACGAGAAGGCGGTTACAAAGATTATAAACGAACTCTTATTAAAGGGCGCAGACGTTATTTTCCAGGATGCTCATGTATCGGGACATGCTTGCCAGGAAGAAATAAAGCTTATCTATTCTTTGGTGCAGCCTAAATACGCAATTCCTGTTCACGGTGAATATAAGCACCTTATGGCTCAGGCTAAAATTGCCGGTGAGCTTGGAATAGAAAAAAAGAATACTCTCATTCTTCGATCGGGTGATGTGCTTGAAATTGATGAAGACAGCGCAAAGGTAACCGGAAAGGTTCCTTGCCAGAGTATATACGTTGACGGACTTGGAGTCGGAGACGTAGGAAACTCAGTATTAAGAGACAGACAGCACTTATCCGAAAGCGGAGTTGTGGTTGCCACAATAGTGGTTGATAAAGAGTTTAATTATTTACTTTCCGGTCCTGAAATAAACACCAGAGGTTTTGTTTATGAAAAGGAATCGGAAGAGCTATTATTGGAAGCAAAGAAAGAATTATCCAGAGCATTAAACAATGCTTTTGATAAAAATGTCAGCGATTGGGGAAAGCTTAAGGGTATAATGAAGGATACGCTTGCAGACTTTTTCTGGAAGAAAAACAAGCGCCGTCCCGTTATAGTTCCAATTATCAGTGAAGTATAATAAAGAGGGCTTTTCATGACAGATTTAACGGCACTTTGTTCTCATGTGGTAAGCGAGATTTGCCAAACACCTGAGTACAGGCAATACGAAGAAACACTAAAGCAACTTAAAAAAGATGAACCTTTGTACAAAAGAGTCACAGAGTACAGAGAGAAAAATTTTGCTCTTCAGCAAAGCGATTCTGAAGACCTTTTGGACCTTTTGGACGCATTGACTAATGAGTATGAAGATGTTATTAATATTGAATTAGCATCGGACTTTATTGAAGCTGAAGTTGCTTTATGCAGATTGGTGCAAAACTTTAACAAAGATATCATTGCAGGGTTAAATTTTGAATAGGGGATACTATGAAAATAAGTCAAATTTTATCAACAATTTTATCGGCACTTGTAAAGATAGCCATAGCCATATGGGTGGTTAACTTTATATATACAAAAACAATGGCGGCTTACGACTTTGGATACAGAGTATTTACGGAGCCCGCTATTTCACCCGCTCCGGGAAGAGAAGTAAAGATATCAATTACAGAGGGAAAGAAAGCTATGGATATTGCAAAGCTTTTGGAAGAAAAGGGCTTGGTGAGAGACCATAACTTAGCTTTCTTACAGATTCTTGCTTCTCCCTACAGGGAGGGAATGGAACCTGGTGTCTACACTGTTACCACTGCTATGACAACGGATGAAATATTAAAGGCTATGAATCCTTCCGAATCTGAGGAAACTGCGCCCGCAAGTTCTGAGGTTCAGTCAACGCAAGTGGATGAAGGTGAAAAAGAATCAGGCGATTCTAACGAAGAAACAGAAGGCGAAACAGAGACAAACGAAGAGGAAACTCCATGATAGTTGATGAGAGGATGACCTCATTTATAAATTCATATGCTTCTCCCAATTCTGAAGCCCTAGATGAATTGGAAAGGTATTCAATTGAAACCAATGTGCCGATTATTCGCAAGGAAATGCAGTCACTAATTAAATTTTTACTTGCGATGAAATCTCCGAAGAACATTTTGGAGGTTGGAACAGCCATTGGTTTTTCGGCTGTTTTAATGGCGGATAATTCGTCTAAAAAAACTATGATTACAACCATAGAAAAGTACGAAAAAAGAATACCCATTGCAAAAGAAAACTTTAAAAAGTTTGGCCTTTTAGAAAGAGTAAAGCTTCTTGAAGGAGATGCGACGGATATTTTAAAAGAGTTAAAAGGCCCATACGATTTTATTTTTATGGATGCCGCAAAAGGACAATATATTAACTTTTTACCGGAAATATTAAGGCTTCTTTCTAAAGACGGAATCCTTCTTACCGACAATGTCATGCAAGAAGGGGACATTTTAGAGTCAAAGTATGTGGTAGAAAGAAGAAACAGAACAATATATAAGCGAATGAGAGAATATCTTTACGAGCTTACACATAATGACATGCTTACAACGGTAATCCTTCCCATAGGTGACGGAGTGACAGTAAGCATAAGGAAGTAAAAGTATGAATAAACCTGAATTATTGGTGCCCGCAAGCAGTCTTGAAGTATTAAAAACCGCTGTAATTTTTGGAGCGGATGCCGTATTTATCGGCGGTGAAGCTTTTGGACTAAGAGCTAAGGCAAAGAACTTTACAAAAAAAGAAATGAAAGAAGGAATCGAGTTTGCCCATGAACATGGAGTAAAAGTCCATGTTACCGCAAACATCCTTGCACATAACTACGACTTGGAAGGTGCCGAAAAATACTTTAAAGAATTAAAGGCTTTAAAGCCCGATGCTTTGATTATCGCAGATCCCGGTATGTTTACCATTGCCAAAAGGATTTGTCCCGAAATAGAAATTCATATTTCCACTCAGGCAAACAATACAAACTACGAAACCTATAATTTCTGGTATAACTTAGGTGCAAAAAGAGTAGTTGCGGCAAGAGAACTTTCTTTAAACGAAATAAAAGAAATAAGAGAAAAGATTCCTGCAGATAAAGAAATTGAATGCTTTATTCACGGAGCAATGTGTATTTCCTATTCGGGAAGATGCTTACTTAGCAATTTCTTTACGGGAAGAGATGCAAATCACGGCGCCTGTACCCATCCTTGCAGATGGAAATATTCCGTTATGGAAGAAAAGCGTCCCGGCGAATACTTCCCTGTTTATGAAAATGAAAGAGGTACTTATATATTTAACTCAAAGGACCTTTGCATGATAGAGCATATTCCTGAGCTTGTTGAAGCAGGAATTGACAGCTTTAAGATTGAAGGCCGCATGAAGACCGCTCTTTACGTTGCAACCGTTGCACGTACTTACAGAAAAGCTATTGATGATTATTTTGAGTCAAAAGAAAAGTATCTTGCAAATATGGATTGGTACAAAGAAGAAATTTCTAAATGCACATACCGTCACTTTTCCACAGGATTTTATTTTGGAAAACCTACGGAAGAAAATCAGGTTTATGACTCAAACACATATGTAAATGAATACATTTACCTTGGCACCGTTGAAAAGGCCGAAGGTAAGAAAGCCTATATAGAGCAAAAGAATAAGTTCTTGGTAGGCGATGAAATAGAAATAATGAAGCCAAACGGCGAGAATGTAAAAGTTAAAGTAGAGTCTATTAAAGATGAAGAAGGAAACGAGATGGAATCTTGTCCTCATTCAAGACAGAAGCTTTGCATTACGCTTTCACAACCTGCCGAGGCTTATGACATTTTAAGAGTTAAGGGAGATTGATCTTGAAGGGTATATTGGAAAGACTGAGCATATATTTTGGGGTTTTAATAGCGCTTATAGTTTTATATGTAGGGCTTATGACACTCACTTTTTCATACAGCAGCAAAAACTTTGAGTCAAGAGTGGCTGTTGCAAATGCCATTAAGGAAGATGAGGGGGATTATCCCGTACCCTTGTTTTTTAAAGGCGGAGCGATGCTTGATAATTTTACAGACTTTTTAATGATTGGAAAGACTGTGGGAGAAGAAGATAAAAGCCCTTTGTTTCAGGCAATGAGCATAACCGAATATGAAAGATACTGGCACGGATACCTTGTTTGGTTAAGGCCCCTTTCTGTGTTTTTTAGCCTACCGGAAATAAGACTTATACTTTCGCTACTTAATATTTCGCTTTTCTTTGTAAGCTTGCTGTTAATACACGCAAGGTTTGGCTTCAGAGTATCTGTTCCCTTTTCCTTTATGTGGTTTAGCTGCTTTGGAATGGTGACCCTTGCTTCCATTCAGTATTCAACCGTAAGTTTGCTTCTTTATACAGGCGTGATAGTGCTACTTAAAATATATAAGCCCGAAAAGAAAATGCTTCCTTACATTTTCTTTTTGGTGATGGGATCTTTGGTTAACTTTTTTGACCTTTTAACTTATCCCCTTGTGACTCTTACCTTACCCCTTTCGTTAATGTGTATTATCGACATTAAGGAAGGAATAAAGACAAAAGAAACTATAGTAAAATGCCTTAAATCTTCGGTTGCTTGGAGTGTATCTTACGCTTTTACGTGGGTAATTAAGTGGATTTTAGGAAATCTTATAACAGGTTACGATGTATTAAAAAATGCGACGGAAGCTGCAAAAATAAGGTCAATAGGACATGAGGGCCAGGTAATAGACAGAATTAAAGTCATTACAGAAAGCATCAAAGTGCCTCTTTTATATGAATATGTTTTGATTATTTGCCCCATTTGCATTTTGATTGCATTAATACTTAAAAAAGGTAAACAGGTTATAATGACATTGCCTCTTATAATGATATCTTTGTATCCTTATATTTGGTTTGAAGTATTTTGCGAACATTCAACGACACATGCGTTTTTTACATACAGAGCTCAGATGGGATCCATCTTTTCCGTTACAGCAGTTACGATTATCGTTCTTTTAGGTATAAATGCAACACAGAAAGGCACCCAATCGGATTCTTATTAATCAAAGTGTGTATTGCCAAGGATGCTTTAATAAGGTAAAATCCAAATGAAAAAAGAATAGAAATGTGTAGAGGCATAATATGGGTACAAATTTAAACGTAGAAGAAATTTTTGCCAAAAATGTATTTACTGTGGGAAAGATGAAAGAATATCTTCCCGAAGCAGTTTTCAATGAAGTAATGAGGGTTCGCTCTCAGGGCGGAGAATTGTCTTTAGAAACTGCAGACGTAGTTGCAACTGCCATGAAAGATTGGGCGGTTTCAAACGGCGCAACGCACTTTACACATTGGTTTCAGCCACTTACAGGTATTACGGCTGAAAAGCATGACGCGTTCATTAAGCATCCCGACGCGGAAGGCAAATGCCTCCTTGAGTTTTCGGGAAAAGAACTTATAAAGGGAGAATCCGATGCTTCAAGCTTTCCTTCCGGAGGCTTAAGAGCCACATTCGAAGCCAGAGGCTACACAGCATGGGATATGACATCTCCCGCATTCTTAAAAGAAGATGCAATCGGCACCATTCTCTGTATCCCTACGGCATTTTGTTCATATAAAGGCGAAGCATTGGATATGAAAACTCCTTTGCTTAGATCTATGGAAGCGGTAAGTGCGCAAAGCATCAGACTTCTCAGACTCTTTGGAAATAAAACAGCCACAAACGTAACAGCATTTGTTGGCCCCGAACAGGAGTATTTTCTTGTAGACAGAGAAAAGTACTTACAAAGAGAAGACCTTGTATTTGCAGGCCGCACACTTTTTGGTGCACCGGCTCCCAAGGGACAGGAACTTGACGATCACTATTACGGTACCATTCAGGAAAGAATCGGTGCCTTTATGAAAGACTTAAACATTGAGCTTTGGAAAATGGGCGTTACCGCAAAGACTCAGCATAATGAGGCAGCTCCCGCTCAGCATGAAATTGCTCCTATTTATGAAACAGCAAATATCGCCATGGATCACAACCAGATAACCATGGAGATATTAAAGAAGGTGGCAAACCGTCACGGACTTGCCTGTCTTCTTCATGAAAAGCCCTTTGCAGGGGTTAATGGTTCCGGTAAGCACAATAACTGGTCTCTTAACACGGATGACGGAATCAATCTTATAGATCCCGGCGATACACCCAATGAAAACATTCAGTTTTTACTTGTTTTAGCCTGCATTTTAAAGGCAATAGATACACACGCAGATTTACTAAGACTCTCAGCTGCATGTCCCGGAAACGATTTACGTTTGGGAGGCTCAGAAGCGCCCCCCGCTATAATTTCAGTTTTCCTTGGAGAACAGCTTGAAGACGTTGTAAGACAGCTTGTTGAAACCGGTGAAGCAAATAAGTTAAAAGCCGGCGGAAAGTTAAAGACAGGTGTGTCAACGCTTCCCGATTTTGAAAAGGATGCAACAGACAGAAACCGTACATCACCTTTTGCTTTCACAGGTAATAAGTTTGAGTTTAGATCTGTGGGAAGCTCCGATTCAATCGGTAATGCTAACACAACATTAAATACAATTGTTGCGCAGGCTTTCAGTGAAGCTGCTGATTATCTTGAAAAAGCAGATGACTTTAACACTGCTGTTCATGATTTAATAAAGAAGTATTTTAAAGAGCACGAAAGAGTTATCTTTTCAGGCGACGGTTACTCCGAAAAATGGGTACAGGAAGCAAAGAGAAGAGGCCTTCCAAATGCTAAAACAATGGTTGAAGCAATCGGTGCCTTAACTACGGATAAAGCGGTTGAGCTTTATGAAAAGTTTGGCATTTTCACAAAGGCTGAGCTTGAATCAAGAAGCGAAGTAATGTATGAAACCTACGCAAAGACCATTAACATCGAAGCCCATGCAATGACAGGTATGTCGTCAAAGCAGATTATTCCCGCAGTAATGGAATATGAGAATATGCTTGCTCAGACTGTTAATCAAATGAAGGCAGCAGGCGTTAAACCTGAGATTCCGCTTAAGATGTTAAAGCAGATAAATGATGAACTTACAAGAATGCAGAATGCCCTTGAAAGAATGAAGGAAGAAAGAAAGAAGGGTATTTCAATCAAAGTTCAGAAGGAAAGAGCTTTCTACTTTAAAGATAACGTGGTTCCCGCCATGGTTTCTTTAAGAGAATCTGCCGACAAGCTTGAAAAAATAGTAGATAAACAATATTGGCCGTTTCCTACTTACGCAGACCTTATGTTTGAGGTATAATAGTAAGTGCTGTATTGGTTTGGGTTTTAATGTGCAATGTGCATGTTAATCATAAATAATAAAGTTTTCACATAAAAGGAGGACAAATAAATGTCTTTAGTTACCACAACTGAAATGTTTAAGAAGGCATATAACGGCGGATACGCTGTAGGTGCTTTCAACGTAAACAACATGGAAATTGTACAGGGTATCACTGAAGCAGCAGG
>JAILCK010000306.1 GCA_024680435.1 Lachnospiraceae bacterium | reverse complement strand
AGTGTGGTGCCTATAAAGGGGATAGATAATCCTAATACAGTGTTCATATAAATCTCCTTAGTATTATAAACAGAATATGGTTTTTTAAGCCAAAGTTCTGTCAAATCATTATTTGTTTAATAGAGTTAGCCTATGCTTACTCTTCTGCCACTAAGATAGTAAATCAAACACTAATTGTCAATAAAACAAATGCCTAATTTTAGTTCATTGCTTCCTTCATTTCTTTTACATATTTTCCTATAACACTTGGAGCTTCGGCCTCGTTTTCATGTAAGAGCTTAATGATCTTAGATCCCACAATTACTCCGTCCGAACTTTTTGACATTTCTTTAGCCTGATCCGGCGTCTGAATGCCAAAGCCTATTGCACAGGGCACATCGGTTTCTTCTTTAATACTTTTTACAATTGAAGAGATGTCCGTTGTAATGCTGCTTCTAACACCTGTAACGCCTAGGCTTGAAACCACGTAAATAAAGCCCTTTGCTTCTTTAGCAATCATCTTTATTCGCTCATTTGATGTGGGGGCAATCAAATATATAAAGTCGATTCCATACTTTTCACAATAAGGTAAAAACTCTTCTCTTTCTTCGAAAGGCACATCGGGAACTATGATTGCATCAATTCCCACTTCCTTACATTTTGAAATAAACTTTTCACTTCCGTAAGAAAAGATTACGTTTGCATAAGTCATATATACCAAAGAAACATTAACGAGCGAGCGTATTTTCTTTGTAAACTCAAATACCTTGTCTGTATTTATGCCACCTTTCAAAGCTCGCAAGTTTGCTTCCTGAATAACGGGGCCTTCGGCTGTAGGGTCTGAAAAAGGTATTCCAAGCTCGATAATGTCGGCTCCGTTTTTAGCCATTTCTATAATAATCTTTTCCGTAGTATCTAAGTCAGGGTCTCCCAAAGTAATAAAGGGAATGAAGGCTTTTCCGTTTTTAAATGCATCACTTATTCTACTCATTTATATCCTCCCCTCTGTAGCGTGCAATTGCCGCACAGTCTTTGTCTCCTCGACCTGAAACCGTAACCACAATAATCTTATCTTTAGAAAGTGTGGGGGCAAGCTTCATGGCATAAGAAAGAGCGTGGGATGATTCGATTGCGGGGATAATGCCTTCGGTTCTTGCAAGATATTCAAAGGCATTTACCGCTTCTTCGTCTGTAACCGCAACATACTCTGCTCTCTTTATATCATGTAAGTATGCATGCTCAGGTCCGATTCCCGGGTAATCAAGGCCTGCGGAAATAGAATATACAGGGGCAATCTGTCCGTCTTTATCCTGGCAAAAATAAGACTTCATGCCGTGGAAGATTCCAAGTCTTCCTGTGTTAATCGTAGCCGCAGTTTCAAAGGTATCTATTCCTCTTCCCGCAGCTTCACATCCTATAAGGCGCACGTCTTTATCTTCAATAAAGTTATAAAAGCTTCCGATTGCATTTGAGCCTCCGCCTACGCAGGCAATTACGGCATCGGGAAGACGGCCTTCTTTTTTAAGCATTTCTTCTTTTATTTCTTTTGAAATAACCGCCTGAAAGTCTCTTACAATTGTAGGGAAGGGGTGAGGACCCATTACAGAGCCAAGGCAATAATGGGTGTCGCTTATTCTTGAAGTCCACTCACGCATGGCTTCCGAAACCGCATCCTTTAAGGTGGCAGTTCCTGTTTTTACAGGGATAACCTCTGCTCCAAGAAGCCTCATTCTGTATACGTTTAAGGCCTGGCGTTTTGTGTCTTCTTCGCCCATAAATACAACGCATTCCATGTTCATTAAGGCTGCTGCAGTGGCTGTAGCAACGCCGTGCTGGCCGGCCCCTGTCTCAGCTATAAGGCGGGTCTTACCCATTTTCTTTGCAAGCAAAGCCTGGCCCAAAACGTTGTTTATTTTATGAGCTCCCGTGTGGTTTAAATCTTCTCTTTTAAGATAGATTTTTGCGCCGCCTAAGTCCTTTGTCATCTTTTCAGCATAATATAATCTTGAAGGTCTTCCCGCATATTCATTTAATAGAAACTCTAATTCCTTGTTAAACTCAGGATCGTTTTTATAGTGATTGTATGCTTCTTCAAGTTCATTTACGGCATTCATTAATGTTTCGGGAATGTACTGCCCTCCGTGAACTCCAAATCTGCCCTTGCTCATTTGCTTCCTCCCTTTTGTATGTTTCTGACTGCATTAACCGCTTTAATTATCTTTTCTTTGTCTTTACATTTATCCGTTTCAACTCCCGATGATATGTCCACACCGTATGGATAGAATGAGTTTACGGCGCCTTCTATGTTTTCAGGAGTTAAGCCTCCCGCCAAAATAAACTCTCTTCTAAAGTGAGTAATTAAACTCCAGTCAAAGCACTCTCCCGTACCATACCCGTTATCAAGAATCACCATATCAGCCAAGGAAGAATTGGCCTTTACCAAATCTTCTTCGCTTCTTACTTTAAAGGCCTTCCAAACAGGAATGTCGGTACTCTCCTTTAAAACCTCTATGTAATCGTTATCTTCATGGCCGTGAAGCTGAATCACGTTTAAATTCAAAAGCTTTGAAACCTTTATTACTTCCTTTAAATCTTCATCCACAAACACCCCTACGGCCTTTATGGAAGGATCAAGATTTTTTCTTAATTCAACCGCCCTTTCAGGCTCAATGTATCTGTGGCTCTTTTTAAAGTTTAGAATGAAGCCTGCGTAGTCCGGCTTCGCTTGGTTTACATAATCTATATCCTCCGGTCTAAACAAACCGCAAATTTTTATCTTTGTCATTTTGCCGCTCCTTTAATTTTCTTTATTAAAAGTGCCTTATCATCGCTTCTCATTAAAAATTCACCGATTAAAAGGGCATCCGCTCCGGCTTCTTTTAACATTTTTGCATCGTCTAAAGAAGCTATTCCGCTCTCCGCTACGTAAATTACATTTTCAGGAATTAATTCTCTTAATCTCTTTGCATTGTTTAAATCAACGCTAAAATCCTTAAGGTTTCGGTTGTTTACCCCAAGTATTTTGGCTCCGGCTGAAAGCGCTGTCTTAATTTCCTCCTCGTCGTGGGTCTCAACCAATGCGCTTAAGCCAAGGGAAGCGGCTAAGTTAATATACTTTTCCAAGGTTTCTTTGTTAAGTAAAGAAACTATAAGCAAGATGCAATTTGCCCCCATAAGCTTAGCCTGATAAATCTGGTATTCATCAACCACAAAATCTTTTCTAAGCATGGGAAGTGAAACCTTTTTTCTTATGTCTTTAAAGATTTCATCACTTCCTAAAAACCATTTAGGCTCCGTTAAGCAAGAAATTGCATCGGCACCCCCCGCTTCGTATTCCTTTGCAATCTTTAAATAATCAAAATCTGGATCAATAATTCCCTTTGAAGGAGAAGCCTTTTTTATTTCGCATATAAGTGAAATCTCAGGCTTTTTTAAGGCTTTTTCAAAAGGG
>JAILCK010000257.1 GCA_024680435.1 Lachnospiraceae bacterium | reverse complement strand
GAAGTGTAAACTATAAGCTGTTTTTCTTTGGGAATGTCATAATTTTGAGAGATTTCTGCCGCAACAGCCTCTTCATGAGGATTTTTGCATGCACAAAGAAGGAGCATCGATGCCCCTAAAAGAATTGTAACCGCCTTTTTTGTTATCCCCTTTACCTTTACGCTCATAGCGACATTATAGCACAACAAAAAGGAAGCGACACCCAAAAGATGACGCTTCCCTCTTAATTTATAAATCAATGGCGTTTGATTTTATTTTTGTTTTGGCATACAGCCAGAGCAACCCGCGCAAGAACCGCCGCAACTTGAGCATGTCTTGCCCGCTTTCTTATCTTTTATCATTTTTCTGACTGTAAGTACCACAATTGCTATCAATACCAAAGCCACTATGATGGTTGATAAATTTGCTCTTAAAAATTCTAACATATATAAATCCTCTAATACTTAAGCGAAGTTGCTTCTTTGTAAGGCTTAAAGAGCATGTAGCCAAGGAAGCCTATCAAAGCAACAGATACGATTATACCAAGTACATTTCCCGCACCTGTAAAGAGTGAACCGATCTGGTAGATAACAAGTGATACGGCGTAAGCCAAGCCACACTGATATCCGATTGCGAACCATGTCCACTTTGCAGAGTTCATTTCTCTCTTGATTGCACCGATTGCTGCAAAGCAAGGAGCGCAAAGAAGGTTGAATACAAGGAAGCTGAAAGCTGAAAGCTTTGTAAGGCCTTCAAAGTCAAGTACACCAAATACTCCAACAACTTCTTCTTTTGCAACAAGACCCATGATTGTAGCGATTGTTGCCTTGATTGAAGCAAATCCTAAAGGAGCGAAGATCCACTTGATAGCGTTTCCGATATATCCTAATATACTTGATTCAAGTTCCATGTCAACATCGAATCCAAATCCTGCATCTGTAGAGCCAAAGTGTGATGTAGCCCAAATGAAGATTGAAGAAAGAAGGATGATTGTTCCGGCCTTCTTAATGAATGACCAGCCTCTTTCCCACATGCTTCTAAGTACGTTCTTAAATCCGGGCCAGTGGTATGCGGGAAGCTCCATAACGAAGGGAGCAGGATTTCCTGCAAACATCTTTGTTTTCTTTAAGCAGATACCTGAAATAACAACGGCTGCAACACCGATGAAGTATGAAGTGGGTGCAAGCCATGTTGCGTTGTCAAAAAGTGCCGCTGCGATCAAAGCAATGATAGGAAGCTTTGCTCCGCAGGGGATAAATGTTGTTGTCATGATGGTCATACGTCTGTCACGTTCGTTTTCGATGGTACGTGAAGCCATAACACCGGGAACGCCACATCCTGAGCCGATAAGCATAGGAATGAATGACTTACCTGACAAACCAAACTTTCTAAAGATACGGTCCATAACGAAAGCAACTCTTGCCATGTAACCGCATGCTTCCAAAGCTGCAAGTAAGAAGAAAAGTACAAGCATCTGAGGTACAAATCCAAGTACGGCTCCGACACCGCCTACAATACCGTCTACGATGAGGCTCTTAAGCCACTCTGCACAACCGATTGCATCAAGTCCGTTTTCAACTAAAACAGGGATACCGGGCACCCAAACACCGTATTCAGCGGTATCCGGTACGCCTTCTGCCTCATCTCCGAGTGCAGCATCATAGATTTCGGATACGTCATATCCTTCTTCTGCAAGTGAATCAGCATATGTTCCGTAAGCTTCGTCAAATCCGCCGAAGTCTTCTTCTTCGATGGCACCTAAAATATCTTCGGCACCGATAACGCCTGCTTCGCTGGCAGCTTCAACTTTGCTTACAAATTCATCTGTCCATACGTTTTCTTTGGCATAATCAAGCATATCTTCTTCGTATTGGCTTGAACCGATTCCAAACAAGTGGAAACCGTCACCAAAGATGTTATCATTGGTAAAGTCTGTAGCCGCTGTACCCAAGGTGGTCATTGCAAGATAGTAAACAACAAACATAACCACTGCAAAAATAGGAAGGGCCAAGAATCTGTTTGTAACTACTTTATCGATTTTATCTGAGAGAGTTAATCTGCCGGCGCCTTTTTTCTTTACGCATGCCTTAACAACTTCTCCGATGTAAATGTAACGCTCGTTTGTGATGATTGATTCAGCATCGTCATCAAGTTCTTTTTCCGCATCTTTAATGTCTTTTTCGATGTGGTCCAAGGTCTTTTGATCAAGCTTTAATCTTTCGATTACTTTATCATCTCTTTCAAAAATCTTGATTGCGTACCAGCGCTGGCTCTTTTCATCCATATCGTGAAGGCAAGCTTCTTCGATGTGAGCGATTGCATGTTCAACAACGCCGTTGAAAGAATGCATGGGAACGGTACTTCCGTGCTTTGCAGCCTTAATTGCTTCTTCGGCAGCTTCCATAATACCGTCTGCCTTTAAAGCGGAAATCTGCATTACCTTGCAACCAAGTCTCTTTGAAATTTCTTCAAAATCAATTTTATCTCCGGACTTTTTAACTACGTCCATCATGTTAACAGCTACAACAACGGGAATTCCGAGTTCTGTAAGCTGTGTTGTGAGATAAAGGTTTCTTTCAATATTGGTACCGTCAACAATGTTTAAGATTGCATCGGGCTTTTCATCAAGAAGGTAGTTTCTTGCAACTACTTCTTCAAGTGTGTAGGGTGAAAGTGAATAAATACCGGGAAGGTCGGTGATAACTACATCATCGTGCTTTTTTAACTTACCTTCCTTCTTTTCAACAGTAACTCCGGGCCAGTTACCTACAAACTGGTTGGAACCTGTAAGTGCATTAAAAAGTGTGGTTTTACCACAGTTAGGGTTGCCCGCAAGGGCGATTCTGATACTCATATTTGCTCCTCCTACTCAACCACTATCATCTCGGCGTCTTCTTTACGAAGGGATAATTCATATCCTCTGATCGTAACTTCTACCGGATCTCCAAGAGGGGCAACTTTACGTACATAAATTTCAATCCCCTTTGTGACGCCCATATCCATGATTCTACGCTTAATAGGGCCTTCACCGTTGATCTTTGAAACCTTCACGGTTTCTCCGATTTTCACTTCTTTAAGTGTTCTCATTTAATCCTCCTTGCTAAGAAAAGAACCTAGACCATAATTCTGCGAGCCATTTCCTCGCTTATGGCAACTCTTGATTCCTTCACATTCACGATTACATTTCCGTTAATCGAAGAAACCACAGAAACTTCGCTTCCGACCACGAATCCTAAATCAGCCAAGTGCTTCTTTATTTCATCGTTTCCGCCGACCCTCTTAACGATGTTTCTTTCTCCTAGCTCTGCAAATGTTAATGGCATCATTTGACTTCCTTTCTTCCCTGGTTAGTCCTCGCTAACCTGACGCCATTATTCTAGTTATCATTCGCTAACTTGTCAAGCATAAATTTAACAAATTTTTAAGATTTATCTGA
>JAILCK010000120.1 GCA_024680435.1 Lachnospiraceae bacterium | reverse complement strand
CAGTCAAGGTTTTCGATGATATCCTTTGTTTCACCTTTTACCTTGTCTAAAAGCATGCCCACAAAGGTTAAGCGCTCATCGATTGCGGCTTTTAAAAGCTTTTCTTTTAATTCTTTTGAGATGCTTCCTGATAGAAGCTCGCCGATTTTATAGTTTCTTTTATATTTATTGTATAGGTCGTAATAAGCCGAAAACTCGTGAACCACTTCTTTGTTTCTTAAGTACTGTTCCACCAAAGAATCTGTTACCTTAAGCCCTTCTTCTTCATAAAGGGTGATTACATCGGATAAATCTTCCCAGCCCCTGGCCGTTACATATGCTTTACCCGAAACCGTGGTTTCAACCTTATAAAAGAACTCTTTCTTTAAGTCAAGGAAACTTAAAATTGCAGGGTGAAGGCCCTTATCAACGGCATATTTTCTCCATGCGTCATAATCAGCCTCAACTTCCAAAACCTTTAATCTATCCAATGTAACAACGTCAAATTCACGAACGGATCTGTTAAATTCAGGCGGATTTCCCGCAGTTACAATCACCCAGCCGTTTGGAACCGAATGTCTTCCGAATACTTTGTATTGTAAAAACTGAAGCATTGAAGGGTAAAGGGTCTCAGATACACAGTTTATTTCATCAAGAAATAAGATTCCCTCTTTTGTGCCGCTTTCTTCCATGGTTTCATAGATGGATGCTATGATTTCACTCATGGTATATTCAGAAACCGAGTATTCTTTTCCTCCAAAGTCTTTCTTTTCAATGAAAGGAAGGCCAAGAGCCGACTGACGGGTGTGATGCGTCATTGAGTAGCTTACTAAGGCAATATCAAGTTCTGAGGCTATCTGCTCCATAATGGCGGTCTTTCCGATACCGGGAGAGCCAAGCAAGAAAATAGGGCGCTGCTTTGAAACAGGGATTCTGTACTCTCCGAATTCATCTTTCTTTAAATACACTAAGACAGTGTTTTTAATATAGTCTTTTGCTTCTTTAATGTTCACTTTTGTCTCCTTTATTCGCTAAGCACAACTTTTATTGCCCAGTTTGGGACTTTCGGCGCATTTTTATCATCATTCATAAATGCAAAAATAACATCATAATCAGGCGAAACACTTGGGTATATTCCGTATCCGTCGGTTAAATACACAAGCCCCTTTAGGTTTGTAAACTCTTTTTTATTTATAAGCTCATTTACATATTCAAATGCCGGTCTAAAGTCAGTTGCTCCAAAGCCCGATAGCTTGAATTTATCAAGCATTGCATTAAATTCTTCCATGGAAGAAATCTTTATATCTTCCCACACTTTTCTGTCTGCTTCCAAAATGTGAATGTTTACTGCCTTAAAAAATGAAGCGGATGAAGAAAGAATATCGTAGGTCTTTTTTAAAAACTTCCTTACGGTTTCTCCGTTACAAGAAGCCGAAGTATCAAGCACTATCACAAACTCTTTGACTTTTTTACTTAAAGAGTATTCAAGGGGCTCTATAAGAGGGAGATTTCCGTACTTTTCAAGGCCGTAAGTATAGTAAATGTAATCAAACTCGTCATCATTTACCTTTAACTCCTCACCTTCCACGCAAAAGCGCTTTAAAATGGCGTCGTAGTCATATCTTGTCTTGTTGGCATCACTTATATTTTCATATAAAGATTCGCCGCCCTCTCCGGCTTTTGAAAAGGATTCAAGCTCTGCCTTTACTCTTTTTGATATCTTTTGCCAGTCTTCTTCCGAAAGAAAGGTTTCAGGCTTTTCTTTGTAAGATTCTCTCTCCCTGTGAATATCCATAGCAAATACTCTTGCATATTTTTTCTTTGAATCATTTGAAATGCCTCCCACCATAAACTCTCTGTAAAGTTTATCGGCAGAAATTGCGGGCACCCATTTTCTTAAGCGGTTAATAATGATTCTTTCTTCTTCGTCTCTCATCATTTTGGCGCCTTCTAATTCCATTTCCAGAATGATGTTTTCAACCGCTATATCACAGGCTATGTTCCAAAACTCTTCGTTTTCTTTATCAAATCTAAAGGGATGCATAAAAATGTAATGAAACATTACATGAAGATAAAGCCTTACCGCAAATCCCGGCTCGTTAACATAGTCTTTTAACAGACACTCGGGATCATAGAAAAGGGTTTTTCCGTCACATTGGTAGCCGCCAAAGTTTTTTACCTGTGTTAAGTTTAATTTGTTTAAAGCATTGTCAAAAAAGCGAAACCTTACGGTGATGGTGTCTCTTGCAAGTTGCATTACCTTTTTGGCATATTCACCTATCGCCCGTTCGGAATCCTTATTTTGAGCCGTTTTTCCCACTAAAAGTACCTCTTTTTTATCTATCCGTAGACCGATACGGTCAAATTTAGCTTTCCTTTTTTACTGACTCCTATTTGACCTTTTAAGTCAAATTTTCCAAATCCCCTAACGCTTATTCGGTCACCCTCTTTTACCTTAGTGGCATTGCCGGTGGTCAAACGCCCGTTAATAAAGACTTTTTGTTCTTTAAACAGTATAACACATGCCTCTCTTGAAATGTTAAAGACTCTGGCCACAACTGCGTCCACTCTTTCGGAAGACACCTGAATGGTCTTTTCTGTTTTCTTTATTTCAATTTCATTGACTTTTTCAGTCACCACTTCTGCCTTCACAACTGTGTGCTTTACTCTTGTCAAATTCTCAATAATGTATTGTGATATGGACTCTAGGCAAAACAAATAGGCATGCTTATCCTCCACTAAAATATCGCCGATAGTCTCACGCTCTATTCCAAGGTTCATTAAAGCTCCAAGGAAGTCTCTGTGGTTTAGATTATCGGCGAACTTTTCATTTAATGGAACTATTTTTAAACATACAATAGGAAAGGGCTCTTCGTAACCAAAGATGTCCTTTCCTCCAAATCGTATTATTTGTCTTTCTGAAGCGTCCATCCCTCCGAAGGTTTCGGAGGGAATAAACGCCAATTCTTTACTCATTTCTATGTATTCAGAAAGCTCGGCTTCCGACAAGAAATTTGTAAATGTATACTGAGTGTTGTTATACGCTCTGTTTGCAAGTTCTGAAAGCCTTGCGCGAAGTAATGAATCCATTATTTAAAGTATCCTTCGATTCCAAGATCTTTATAGCTTACGGCTATTTCAATGGGGCCTGCTGCGTAGGGGCCTAAAACATAAGGATCAAACACAACTTTAATTCCATCGTTTTCCCATATTATAGCAGATTCAAGGCTTGAATACATAAACGCATCATTATAAAGATCCTGTCCTCCATTAAAGAAAGGACTATTATCTTCCGTGAATGTTTTAGAATACTCTAAAGTTGCATTGGCAACAAGCTTCTTAAAGTCTTCTTCGCTTCCCTTATATAAGTCTTTTAATTTAACCTCTTCACCTGTGCTCTTATCAAACAAGTAGTAAATGTATAAAGGCATTCCGTGAGCACCGCCCGCATACCAGTATCCGGTATACTCAACAGTTATGTATCCGCTTGCAACATCTCTGATATCGTGAAGCTCATACTCGTCTGTAACCTTGTATGAAACCGTTCCATGTCCTTCACAAGATCCGGCGCTTTCGTCAACATATTCATCACTTGAAAGTGCAAGCTCCACACGGCTTTTAGCTTCATTCTTAAGATAATCATTTATCTTTGCATAAACAGTTTCATCAAAAAGTTTTAAATCAAAAACAGGATAATCGCTGTATGCCTGTACTAAGGGCTCTCCGCATTTATCGCAAAGTCTTGTTTCACTGATTCCTTCAATCGTTAC
The DNA here is from genome assembly GCA_024680435.1 of Lachnospiraceae bacterium. Lineage (GTDB taxonomy): Bacteria > Bacillota > Clostridia > Lachnospirales > Lachnospiraceae > UBA1258. The sequence goes on along the minus strand of JAILCK010000120.1, from coordinate 93 downwards.
GCCCTTAGGTGCGTTTGATTTAGCCAATATAACCTCTGTTCTTTCAGGAGTTGCTTGGGCATCTGAATCTGCAGGAATGGTGTACCAGTATAC
>JAILCK010000221.1 GCA_024680435.1 Lachnospiraceae bacterium | reverse complement strand
GAAGTTAAGGCAGAAGAAACTGTAGCAGAAAATGTTTACGAAGTCGGAAGCAAGGTTACTTGCGCAGGATACTCAGGCACCATCACAGGAATGGTTAAGATGGACAACGATAACTTCTTTGAAGAATCGGGAAGCTTATTGTTTGACTCTGTAGATGCCGACGGAAACGTAGTTTTTATTACAGATGACAAAGAAGACAACGTGCGTGTGCGCTGTGTGTTCACAGAGGGCGAAGGCGTAAAGGTTAAAGAAGGCGATTATCTTGTATTTAAGTATGAGCCTAAGAATGACTTTCCTTTCAGAACTCTCTATATCGAGGGTGTTATAGACGATCCCGAAGGCTGGGACAGCTTATACATCGGAGACTTAAACTACACAGAAGGTTTTGCATTAATGGAAATCACAGAAGATTTCTTTGACCAGAACCTTGCATGCTTAAGAATCAAAGGCGACGGAGCACCGGAAGGTACAGAGCTTGACTTTAGCGAAGTTTTTGTGATGACTGATGTTGAAGCTCCCGTAGCAAAGACATACTCCTATGAAATATCAGACGTTGTAGCCGGTGTTTCAACCACATTCTATAGCGACGTTTATTCAAGAGGTGTGGCTTGGAGAACAGTTGACGTTGAAGGAAAGGATACAGGCCTTCAGTACGTTGACAAAAAAGAAGTTAAAGATATTTACACATACGATTGGAATAAGGGAATTGAAAGCGGAAAGGTTATAACCGTTCCCGATTACTTTAACACAGCAATCGAAAATTCCGATGAATCCGCAACTTACTACTGCCACAAGGCTCACGTTGAGAACCTTCCCGAAGGCTCTGAATACTACTACCGTGTGGGAAGCGACAGCGTTGGTTACTCACGTCCCGGTCTTTGGACCATTAAGGGAGATCTTGACGATTTCTTCTTTATCTACGTAACCGACCCTCAGGCAGAAAACGAGTCGCAGTATCGCCAGTATGAAGCAATGATGAGAGAAGCCTTTAAGACTGCAAGAACAGTGGAAGATTCAAAACTCGTTGCTTACATCGACTGCGGTGATATCACAAATGAATGTCACGACGATAACTACTTTATCGATGAATACAACATGGCGGTTGACTTTGATGCGGAAGATATGATGGATACTGTTCACATCCCGATTGCAGGTAACCACGATAACTCTGTGGACGGCTTTTACTCAATGTACGATATTGACTTTGCAAATTATTGTACCGACGGAAAACACAATCCTCACTCAAGCGGTGGCTGCTCAAGCATTCAGATCGGAAATGTATACCTTATTTCCACAAACTCAAATGAGTCAACCTACCTTACAGGCGCAGGAAACGGTGAATACGATCCTCACTGTGATTACAGAGAGCAGTATGCATGGATTGTTTCAGAGCTTGAAAATGCGCAGAAGTTAAGAGAAGAAGGAAAGATTAAGTGGACCATCGTGCTTACTCACGCAGGCATGATGAGCGTTGGTTATCACACAATGGACGGAGGCTCCAGAGCATTAAGAGCTAACCTTTGCCCCTTATTTGCAAAGTATTCCGTAGACCTTATTTTGCAGGGCCACGACCACGCATACACAAGAACCAACCCTTACTACTACGGAAAAGATGTTAACGGCGATTTCTTCTCAGGCTATGTTTCAAATGAAAGAGAAACAGGCGAAGGCCACGGAGAAATCACTTACGATAACCCTTACACTGAAGCTGTTGAAACAGAGGGAAGAATGTACAACATCGAGCCTGAAGGCACACACTACGTAACCATGAACTTCGCTGGCGAAAAGTCACTTGATATTTCAAAAGAAAACGCAGAGTCCCGTTACGCAGTTCCCGATGAGTACATCGAAGAAGGATGTGCCACAAGCGTAGTTAACGATATGCTTTGTGCTCAGAGAGTAAGAAAGCAGTTTTTCGGCTTTGTAAGAGTTAAGGGCGATGTGCTTTCTTTGGACACATACTCATACAATGGTATAAATTCAGAGCTCTTTGACACCTTCACTGTAAAGAAGGACGGCTCTTGCCTACCCGATATTGCAAAGAGAGACATCGATTTTGAAGGCGTTTACGCATTCGATAAGACCTATGATGGCGAAGAAGCCGAAATGGATATATTTGACATCACAGCTTACAAGCGCGGAAGTGCCGAAGCTGAGAAGTTGTTTAAAGAATACGATGACATTGAATACTCAGTAACCGGTAAGACAGAGGACGGAAAGAATTATTCTTCCGACAAGATGCCTTCAGAGGCAGGTTCTTACACATTACATGCAAAGGTATCCGATGATTCAATCTTCTTTAAAGGAGAGACCACTGTAGACTTTGAAATTACAAAGTAAATAGATAGGTTAAAGAAAACTGCCATGATTATTCATGGCAGTTTTTGGTATGGCGACGAGCCAAAGTTAAACCATGCTAGCATGGTTTTAACCTTGGCGACCGCATACAATCCCGAATCGTGCCTTTAGGCACATTCGGTGATTGTTGAAAGAGACCTGCTTTCTATGCTAAAGTGTTCTTTGTACTAAACTTTTGAGGAGGAGACATGAAAGATATTAGTTCAAAGATTCAAAAAGAGATTAACGGCACAAGAACCGGATTTATCGTAGGAATTGTAATTTTATTAATTGCAGGTGCACTTTTCTTTTGGGGCATTTCATCGGGAAATAAGTCAAAAGAAGATGCAATTTACTTCGGCCAGGCTTATAACGACGGCCTTTTGGAAGAGGACATTTGCGTATACGTACCAATTTCCGATGAGCCATGGGAGTTTGGAAGCTATGATAACAGCGAATATTATAGCTATATTTGGGATGATAACGATTTATACATTTTAAAGAGCACAAAATCGGAGCTTGATAAAATCAAGAAAGAAGTGGCTACAAAGGGAAGTTACATTGTAATGGGCACCATTACCAAGCTAAATGATGAAGTCATGGACTTTGCATTGGAAGCATACAATGAGGGCGAAGACCCTGAAAATCAGTTCACAAAAGAAAACTTTGAAGGCTACATGCAGGGCGTTGGCCTTAATTATAAGGCTCAAACAAGCAAAAGTTCAGGGCTTTATGTACTGGCATTGATAGTAGGTTTGTTTGCACTCTTGATTGGAGGCCTATACGGACTTAGATTCTTTGGATATTCAAGCGTAATAAAGAAGTTATCCGATGCGGAAGCTATGCAGATTTCAGGTGAAATTGACAGCCCTCAGACCGAATACATAAAGAAAGCCCGCACTTATCTTACTCCCAGATATATCATGAGCTTTGGTAACAAGCTTGTGTTTGTAAGGTATGAAGACATTGTTTGGGCATATGAGTTTGTACAAAGAACCAATTTTGTGCCTACGGCATCAAATATCAGACTTAGAACCAGAGACGGACAAAATCTTATAATCTCAGATATGGCAGCAGCCGGAAGAAAAGAAGTTATAAGAAAGGTTTTTGAAACAATCTACAATAGAAACCCTGAAGTAGACTTTGGATATTCTCAGGATTTAATTCAAAAGTATAGATAATTAAGAGGGCTCCCGTTTTCGGGGGCCCTTTAACAATCATTGTTTCTTTTTATTGTATAATAATCTTATGAAACCAATAAATATTTACACTCTTACAAGAATATCGGATCCGGAGAGGCTATCGCGATTAGAAAGACAGCTTTCGGGAAGAAAAACATTTTTAAAGATAAAAGAATGGGA
>JAILCK010000197.1 GCA_024680435.1 Lachnospiraceae bacterium | reverse complement strand
AATACCGTTCAAAGAAAGAACTTTCCGGGGATATTCGCCTTGTTGAAATTAAAGATATCGATATCTGTGCTTGCTGTGCACCGCACGTAAAATCAACGGGAGAAATACAATTGTTTAAAATAACATCCTTTGAAAACTATAAAGAGGGTGTTAGAATCAACTACCTTTGCGGGTTGAGAGCAATTGAAAACTACGATGAATCTTTAGAAAACTTAAAGAGTATTTCCAAGGCTTTGTCAGTAAAGCAGGGTGATGAGTCTAAAGGTGTTGAAAAATTATTGTCCGATGATAGGCTTTTAAAAGATAAAAATGCTTTTCTTTTAAAGAAGCTTGTTGAAAAAGAAATTGAAAAGGCGGATTATTCAAAGGAAAGTGTCTTTATTTTGCTCCCCGATTATTTAAAGGATTTCCTCCGCTATGCAATGGATTTGGCTAAAGAAAAAAGTAAGGGAAGAATAGGCGTTTTTTGTGAAGATGAATCTCATATGGCCAGATTTTTAATTGAATCGGAAACCGAGGATCTAAGAGAGTTAAACAGTGTTTTAAAAGAGAAATACTCTGCAAAGGGTGGCGGCAAACCTAATTCCATTCAGGGTACCGTAGAAAGTTGTATGCGCCTTAAGGAATTGTTTTGAAAAAGAGAATCGATTGTTGTAAAATAGAAGAAACGCACTAAATTTTCAGGCTTTAAAGACTAGTGTTTTGGGGGTACTTAAATGGAACATCCGAGAAAAGCCGATGGGGGAACAGATACAATCAGGGTGTCGTATTTTAGATCTATAAAGGCAAAGGTAGCTGTTATTGTTTTAATATCAGTAGCGGTTGCCTTCTTTTTGGTTGAAAGCATACTTTTAAATCAATCAGCAAAAGAATTAAAGGAAGTTAATCAAAACTATCTGTATGACGTGGCGGTTCAATCGGGTACAAGACTTGATGAACAGATAGTGACGCAAGGATTTAAAGAATCTACATCTTATGATAACTTAAGTGCCATTTTTTCGGGAATGGGCATAAAAGGAATGACATCCAGCTATGTTTATGTTGTGGGAGCAGATTCCACCATGCTTTATCATCCGAGAAAAGAAAAAGTGGGTGAGCCCGTTGAAAACGAGGTTGTTAAAGGTGTTTCTTTGGGCCTTTCAACAGGGGCACATTATGATCCTGAATTTGTTCAATACATATTTGACGGTGCTCAAAAATATGCCGCTTTTTATGTTACAAAAGATGAAAAAGTAATAGTGGTTGCAACCGTTGATGAAAGTGAAATATTAAGTCCCATAAAAAGGCTTGCAAGAGTCAGCACCATTATCGGATTTGCGATTATTCTATCTGCCTGCTTTGCGGGATACATCATTTCTTCTTTCTTTTCACGACCTATAAAGAAAGTTACCAAGGTTATAGGAAGAACCTCGGAACTTGATTTTCGAGAGATGGATGATTTAAGTGCACTTTGCAGACGTCATGATGAAACCGGAGTTATGGCTAAGGCGGTTAACCGAATGCAGAAGAAGATGTCTGATGTAATCGGTACTTTAAAAACGCAAGGTAACAGTGTAAGCGAGGCATCGGACCAGCTTAATAAAGTGGCTAAAGAGACGGCAAGGACCATCGGACAGATTGAAAAGGCCGTTTGTGAAATTGCAGATGGCGCCTCCTATCAGGCAGAAGAGACTCAGAAAGCTACGGAATCCGTTATCTTAATGGGTAACATGGTAGAAGAAACCATTTCTTTAATTAACAGACTTGCCCTTAGTTCAAATGAGTCTGTTAAGCTTATAGATAAACTTATGGAGTCCCCCAAGGAAAATCCGGAAGACCACGAAGTGGAAGCGATTGAAATAATATCAAAAGTAAAGACAGGCATTGAAAGCACCATTAGAGGTGTAAACAGAATAGCCGACAAAACAAAGCGGTTGGATGATGCAAGAATAGCGGTGGTTGATGCCGTTCAGAACCTGACGGCCATAGCTGAAGAAAACGCCGCAAGCACGCAACAAACCAGCGAAGGAGTATCACAAGTCGCAACAATAGTGTATAATATTTCTGAGAATGCAAACCGATTAGATGAGGTTTCAAACGAATTGAAAGAACAAGTATCACTATTTACTGTGTAGTCAATTACCCAATCCTCGGTTAAAAGCCGGGGATTGTTTTGTTAAGGAGAGAATATGGCCAATATCGAAGAATTGACATTTGACGGTTACATTTTTGCCAATGCTCAGGATTTGGAACTTGCCAAAAGTGAAGCAAAGAAAATAGCATATATAGAATCTCACGCCGATATGTCAAATATAGGCGTTGTTAAGAGCGTATACGAAAAAGCCATAGAAGAAAGATATTTTCAGACTCCGATAGGCTTAGAGTATTTAAGAGATATGCAAAAGGCTTTCAGTGATTCAAAAAACGGAGAAGAAGAGTTAAAGCCGATTCCTTTATATACAACCTTTAAAAGGATAGATTTTAGTGAAAAAAGCAAAGCTAAGACTCGCATGACAAAGGCTCAAAAGAAAGAAATGTCCTTGAGAATGAAGTATCGAAATGCGGTTTTGATAGCGGGTATTTTCTTTTTCCTTTGCATAGCTATGCTTGCAATTACGATGCGTGGCTCCACCATAAATGCTTTAAACTATAAAACAGCCGTAACCAATCAATATTCCGAATGGGAACAGGAACTTAGGGAGAGAGAAATTAAAGTTAAGGAAAGAGAAAACGCCGTTAGGGACAAAGAAATAGAGCTTGGCCTTAGTGATTAAAACACAGAATGGTTAATTCTTTTTCACAAAATGAACATACTTTTCTTATATAGTTAGAATCATAAAATGCTATTTTGGAGGTTTTTTATGGATATGTTAAAAATTTTGGTTGTTGATGATGAAGCCAGAATGAGAAAACTTGTAAAAGATTTCCTTGTGAAGAAAGATTATATTGTGCTGGAAGCTTCGGACGGAAGCGAAGCTCTAAAAGTTTTTTACGATGAACCGGATATTTCTTTGGTCATATTAGATGTTATGATGCCTAAACTTGACGGTTGGCAGGTTTGCAGAGAGATTAGAAGCAACTCAAAAGTTCCGATTATTATGCTAACCGCTAAAAGCGAAGAGCAGGATGAACTTTTAGGCTTTGAACTTGGAATCGATGAATACATCACAAAGCCCTTCAGCCCTAAGATTTTAACAGCGAGGGTTGAAGCAATTTTAAGGCGCACAAAGCCCGCAACAGTTGATGCATCCATGGAATATAACGGAGTGGTGGTTGATAAGTCTGCTCACAGAGTATTAATAGATTCAAAGGAAATTGATTTAAGCTTTAAGGAGTTTGAACTGCTTTCTTTCTTTATGGAAAACAAAGGACGGGCTTTATCAAGAGAAACAATCCTTAACAGCGTTTGGAACTATGATTATTTCGGTGACGCAAGAACCATAGATACACATGTAAAGAAACTAAGAAGCAAGATGGGGCAAAAAGGAGAACTCATAAAGACCATCTGGGGAATGGGCTATAAGTTTGAATAGCTATGAAGAATAAAAAGAATTGTGAAAAAATAAAAAGGTCGTTATTAAGTCCTTCTTTAAAGAAGGAAATAACCATAATATTTGTAGCCATCATGGCCTTGGCTTTCATAAGCTGCTGGTTTATTAATAATGTGTTTTTGGAAAAGTTTTATATATTAAATAAAGAAAAAACCTTAATGAATCTCTACACTAACTTAAAGACAGAAGCGGGCTCCGGAGATTTGTTTTCCGAAAACTTTGACCTTGAACTTCAAAAATACAGTGGTACTCACAACGTGAGTATTGTTATTGTAGAGAACGAATTTGTAAAAGTGTATTCAAGCGAACCCTTAGAATATCTGACATTTGAATTAAAACAATGCTTAAGCGGAATAATATATGCCGATAGGATTGTTTATCAATCGGATGAGTGCGTTTTCTTTCAAAAGAAAGACCAGAGAATGCAGACAGATTTCCTTGAAATTGTAGGTAAGCTGCCAAACGGATCCACATTTCTTGCAAGAAGTACGGTAGAAAGCATTAAACTTAGTGCGGATATTGCTAATCGTTTCTTTTTGTATATAGGACTGGGTGCCGTTTTAATAAGTGCATTTGTAATTTATTTCTTTACCCGTAAAATATCAAAGCCTATTTTGGAACTGGCGGATATTTCCGAAAGAATGTCTCATATGGACTTTGACGCAAAATATGACGGTAAAGAAAAAACAGAGATTGCCCTTCTTGGTAACAGTATAAATAAAATGTCCGAGAACCTTGAAAGAACAATTTCCGAGCTTCAAAACGCAAATATTAAACTAAAAAAAGATTATGATGTAATGGCTCAGGCCGACATGATGAGAAGAGAATTTATAGCAAATGCTTCTCACGAATTAAAGACACCAATTGCTTTGATTCAAGGATATTCGGAGGGCTTAAAAGAAGGTATTAACGAGGAAGATGAACGTGATTACTATTGTGATGTCATAATAGACGAAGCGTCAAAGATGAATACAATAGTAAAAAATCTTCTTTTATTAAATCAAATTGAATCAGGAGCGGACATGCTTCAATGTGAAATGTTCGATCTTGTTTCTTTGGTTAAGAACTATATTCAATCCGCAGAAATACTTACAAAGCAAAACAACATAAAGGTAATATGCGATTTGCCCGATAAGTGCATTGTTTTTGCCGATGAATTTAAAATAGAAGAAGTTTTCATGAATTATTTTTCCAATGCCTTAAATCATTGCGAAGATGACAATGAAAAACAGATTGACGTAACTCTAAAAAAAGAAGAAAATGATATTAAAGTAAGTGTATTTAACACAGGAAAACAAATTCCCGAAGAAAGCATTGAGCATATTTGGGAGAAGTTTTATAAGGTTGATAAGGCAAGAACCAGAGAATACGGAGGAAGCGGAATCGGCCTTTCCATTGTTAAAGCAATTATGGATGCCCATAACGGAAAATATGGGGTTGAAAACAGAGAAAACGGAGTAGTGTTCTGGTTTTCACTTAATGCTAATAACTATCCGGAGGAATAGGATGAAAAGAGTTCTCTCGCTAATACTTTCTATGTCGCTTTGTGCATTTCTTTTGACTTCGTGTGCCAAGGCTCAGGAGCTTACCGCCGATCAGGAAGAGATGATTTCGCAGTATGCGGTTTCGCTTCTTTTAAAATATGATGAGCAAAACCACTCAAGGCTTGTGGATACCACAAAGTATTTAGCTTCATATCAGGCGGCCAAGGATTCTTATGATAGAGCGGAAAATCTCTACTATGAAAACGCTGCCAAAGAGGAAGAAGAAAGAAGAGCAGAAGCAAAGGCTCAGGAAGAACTTAATAATCAATATACGGAGGAAACTTCCAAAGAGGAACCCTTTAAAGAAGATGTTGACAGATCGGGCGGTGCCATGGTCGTTGATGCCAGGTCTATAGAGGATGTATTGGGACTTGATGGATTTAACATTGATTACACAGGCTGTGAAGTTGTTGATACATATGCAGACAGTGATGGATTTGTTTTGTCATCCAATAAGGGTATGGATTTGCTTATTGTAGAGTTTAATGTAAGCAATTCATTTTCTTCCGATAATAATTTTAGTACTTCAACAAGTGCTGTTTTTAAACTATCGGTAAATGAAGATCATTATTATAGCAGAATGATGACAATGCTTGTCGATGAAGATTTGTCACTCTACCAAGGAACATTTACACCGGGCGAATCAAAGAGATTGGTACTTGTTACCCAGGTTAAGGAAGGAACTCAAGTTTCCTCATTGGGTCTTCGTGTTTCAATGGGAGATGATACTGTAACAAAGAAATTACAGTAAAATGAGGGAAGTGTAAACACAATTCAGACAATTTAGATAAAAAACTTAAATAATTAGAATTCGGGAATGGCTTATTGGGGCAAAAATGGCGCAAATAAGCCATTCTTTGTGTATCTGGAAATTTTTTAAAAAAAATAAAAAATTCTTGTTGACATTCTATTTTTACGGTGATATATTATTCAATGTTCCGAGCGGGACAGCAAATAAAAAGCCCACACGGAGCGCATGAACATTGACAATCGAACAACAATGCAACCCTGAAAATCTTTGAGAATTTCAGAGAGTCTGAAAGAACAGACTAAAAACAAACTACCCAAGAAACAGTAAACGGGAAAGATTAGCCAAAGTTAATCTTGAACAGAACAAA
>JAILCK010000143.1 GCA_024680435.1 Lachnospiraceae bacterium | reverse complement strand
TACTGCTACGCTAATTCTGAGCCCTCGGTTATATACGCTCAAAACAAATTGCATGACCCTAATTCTCCTTTCCTGATAGGAAACTACATGGAAGGGGACATTATCCATGACGTACCTCAAAAATCATGGATAGATATGCAGGAAAGTTTGTTTTGACTTAAATTCCCAAAATGTCACTTTTTTCGGAAAGCTTTACGGTAAGTAAGAGGCAGTAAACCTTTGGAACTACTAAAAAGTTCCGCAAAATGCCCGGGGGAAATGTAGCCCACTGCTTTGGCAACTTCTGAAACAGGAAGGTCGGTAAAAGCCAAAAGATGTTCCGCGTGATCTATTCGAACTTTCTGGATATAGTCAGCGATTGTCATTCCATAGTAGTCTTTAAAAGTTGATTTGAGTTTTGTGGTGCCCATACAGGCAATTTTCGCAAGCGATTCAATCGAAACTCGATCTGCATAATGATCATTAATATATAGGCCAAGGCTTTTAAGAAGATCCTCATCTTTTGAGGATAAAGAAGCCTTGGTTTTTTCTTTTAACTTTCTATGGCGCTCAAAAACCAATGCCAAGGCCTCTCTTACCTTGCCGTCGTAATAAAGTTGTGCACTGGATTTTGCTCCATCGTATTTCCATATATCCCAAAGAAGTTTCTTCATCTCTGGGAAGTCAGAAGTTTCATCGATGCTTTTGAATACTGATTTGGGATCATCGTAAATGTCCCCAAAATTATCTTTAAGAATCTGATTGAAAAAATCAGGCCTATACTCAATTCCTATGGACCGGATGGGGATGTTTCTATGGATGAGGGCGCGATATGGCTCAAATCCTCCAAGAAAACTCTTTATAACATTGCAGTTTAAACTGCGGTAAGGACTTAATTCTTCTCCCGATATTGAATCGTACCATGTAACACTTAAGCATTCCGGGAATTCAAAATTAAGGATTTGATCTTCGAAAAAAGAAAAATCATGAATCTTTATATTGTACTGTCCGGGCTTTTCATAATACCAATAGTAGCCTTCTCCAAGACCGGGGGTGAAAGTATAACAGTCTCCTCCGGGAGGAAATCCCTCGGGAGATTCACAAGGTATGAAATTAGCTTTTTCAAATAATGCCTTATAGTATTCTTTATTTTTGCTCATTTTGTTCCAATCAGACGTAAAGTAATCTAAAAACGACTTATTGTATCGGGATTAATTGTATCATCCGATTTTAAGAATTACAATATGCACTTGAATGAGAAAGACAGGAGAATACAGAACCTATGAAGAATAGAAAAGAGAAAAAAGGCTTTGCTTTATTGATGCAATGGGCCGGAAAGGATAGAAACTACATCTATCTTTCCGTCGTATTGGCACTTTTGGCAAGCTTATGTGGAATCATCCCGTATTATGTTTTTTATAAGCTAATCGATACTTCGGTAGCAGGAACATTGGATGCGGCATATGCATTGAAACTTGCAATGGGCCTGGTGATTTTTACCTTAGTAAGAGTTACCTTGAACGGGGCGGCATCGCTTTCATCTCATAAGGGAGCTTATAACACACTATATGAAGTCAGATGTATGGTGACAAATCACATGGCAAAGATGCCTATGGGAGCTTTAAATGAGCGAAGCATTGGCGAGATTAAATGCGTTATGAACGAAAGCATAGAAAAACTTGAGCTTTTTCTTGCTCACAATCTGCCGGAGTTGGTGCTTTATCTTTCAGGGCCGATTGTCATGTTTATATGGCTGTTTACCATAAATCACAGGCTGGCATTATTAAGCATCGTGCCATTAATATTTGTGGTAGCTGTTTTAGCGGCTATGTTTTCAAGATTCTTTAAGTTTATGGACGAGATTAACGTTTCTTCAAGCAGTCTCTCGGGAACTGTTTCCGAGTATGTTTCGGGAATGCGTCTTATCAAGGCTTATAACATGAGTGTTAATTCTTTTAGAAAATACTCCGAGGCAATAGAAGGACAATTCTCCATGTGGAAGAAAATATCAAAGGCAACGGGACCTTTATATGCGATGTATGTTGTCCTTTTAGAGTGCGGAATTCTGTTTCTGGTTCCTGCGGGAGGCTGGCTATTTGTTAATGGGAAAATTACTGCGGGAGTTCTTTTGATATTTGCTTTCATAGGAACGCAATACCTTACGGATATAAGGCCGCTCCAGGAATTGTCAAACAATCTGTCATTTGCTTTAAATGGTGTAAATCAGGTAAAAGAGATTCTGGATGTACCGATATTTGAAGGAGGGTCTGATTTCCCTAAAAAGCATGATATTTCGCTTGAAAGCGTAACGTTTTCATATGACGGAAAAAACGATGTTTTAAAAAACGTAAATCTTAAGGTAAAAGAGGGGGAAAAGCTGGCTGTGGTCGGTGCGTCGGGAGAAGGAAAAACAACGCTGATCCAGCTTATTGCAAGATTTTATGATGTTACATCCGGGGAAGTTAAGATAGGTGGAATAAATGTAAAAGATATAAAGTATGAAGAACTTTTAAAGAATATATCAGTCATTTTCCAAAATGCTTTCCTTACAAGAGGATCAATATATGAAAATATTGCAATGGGCCAAAACGCTACCATCGAAGATGTAAGGGCTGCAGCAAGGGCTGCGCAGATAGATGATTTTATAATGTCACTTCCACAAGGGTATGAGACTAAGGTAGGAAATTTTGGAGGAAGATTCTCGGGAGGACAAAAGCAAAGAATCTGTATTGCAAGAGCGATTCTAAAAAATGCACCGATTCTTATATTGGATGAGGCTACAAGTGCCGCAGATCCTGAGAATCAGGTTGAAATAGATAAAGCAATAGCTAACCTCTGTGAAGGAAAAACAGTAATAATCGTGGCTCACAGACTCGGAATAACCGAGCTTTGTGATGAAATAGCCGTTGTAGAAAAGAAAAGTGTTACAGATGTCTTGCCACATAAAGAGCTACTGACTAAGAATGCGTACTTTAAGAAAAGCTGGGAAGATTATACAGAAGCGAGAAGTATCAAATATTTTGCAAAGGAAGGTGACGGCAATGACAAATAAAGTATTCAAACCCGGAAAGAAACTTAAATGGGCCATTGCGGGAACCGTTTTGGAAGGACTCCTTGCAGGAAGTAATTTTTTGGTGCTTTATCAGGTTTTAGAGTTGATTTTTGGAAGCAAAATTACATTTGAGGATATAAAAAGGGCTACATTCATTCTTGGAATAATCTTTGTCTTAAGACTTTTTCTTTATGCTGTTTCTTACACAGAGAGTCAAATCGGGGGAGCGATAGTAAGTAAAAATATAAGAGTTAAATTGGGGGATAAGTTAAGAAAAATCCCTTTAGGAGCATTTACAAAGCAAAGAATAGGCTATTACGTAAATGCTGCCACAAGCGAAGTGGCAGATTATGAGCAAATTCTTACACATAAGCTTGCGGATATCATAAAGTATGTGGTTCTTTTGGTGATGGTTTCTTTGTACGTAGCCTACCTAAAACCTGAAGCGGGAATAATAATGCTTATCGTTCTTTTGCTTCTTTGGCCGACAATGAAGCTGTCCATAAGGCAGGTAAAAAAATACGGTACCGCAAAGAATCTTGCGAGAGAAGAAAATGTAAGCGCCATAACAGAGTATCTTACCGGAAGCCAGACTCTTAGGTCGTATGGATTGGCGGGAGAAAAAAACAAAGCACTCAGAAGTTCGATGAAGCATTTTTCTACTATTAGTTATTTGTATGAAAGGTCGGTGCTTCCAATCGGCTTTGCCTTTATGTTTTTAGCATATGCGGGGGCAGCAATAGTGATATATATATCTGTCTTGGCAATGATTAGGGGAGAATTGAATGTTCCCGAAATGATAACACTTAATATGATTTCTTTATTTGCTTGTAAGGTTGATGCGACTCTTTATATAAGTTTGGTAGCATACAGAAATCTGCTTATTTCAAAGGGAAAGATTGTAAGCATTCTTAGCGAAAACGAAGAGAAAGAAGCATCAAGCAAATATGAGCCAAGAAACCATAATATCATTTTTAAAAACGTAAGCTTTGCCTATGAGGAAGGACAAAATGTCTTAGAAGACGTAAGCTTTGAAATTCCTGAAAATAAAATCACAGCTATTGTAGGAGAATCGGGCTCAGGAAAAACAACAATATTTAACCTTCTTTCAAAGTACTATGAACCAAACAAAGGTAGCATAACGATCGGCGGAGTGGAGCTTGGTAAGGTTTCGGCAGAAATGGTGCTTTCAGACATTAGCATGGTGGATCAGGATGTGTTTCTCTTTAACGATACAATAAGGAACAACTTAAGATTTGCTTCGCCAAAGGCAAAAGAAGCTGAAATTGAGGAAGCAATACGGCAGGCTAACTGTGATTTTGTAGGAAACTTCGAAGAAGGTGCGGATACTTTCGTGGGAGAAAACGGAAACAGATTATCAGGCGGAGAGAGACAGAGAATCTCTGTTGCAAGAGCGATATTAAGGAAAAGTCCTATTGTGCTTTTGGACGAGGCTACATCTTCACTTGATATAGAAAACGAACTTTTAGTAAAAAAGGCAGTGCTTAACCTGTTAAAAGCTAAGAGAACTGTAGTAATGATAGCCCACACTCTTCCTATAATACAATCGGCCGATCAAATATTGGTGGTAAAGGGAGGAAGAATTGTGGAAAGCGGAAAACATGAGGACCTTTTGGCAAAGGGCGGTGAATATGCATCAATGTGGAAGGCCTCAATTCAGGTAAAATAATCAATTCCGTTAGGACGTAAAATTATTAGAATCGGACGATTCGATTGCACCAATATTGTAAGAAAATAAGAAAGATGATATAAGGTTAGCTTGAGCTAACCCACTAAGGGTAGATAAATTACAAAGAAAGGATTGTTTATAATGAACAGCGAAAAGAAAGGATTTACAGCTAAGGATTTAATTACTACAGGTATTTTTTCGGTATTGCTTCTCTTGGCTGCGATGATAACAGGGGGACCCTTTGCTTCAATCCCCACATTAACATTTTATTTCCCTATAGGAGCAGCACTTCTTGCGGGACCTATATTTATGCTTTTTATAGCGAAGGTTCCTAAGTATGGTGCATTGGCGATAGTAGGAGTAATTATGTGCATCTTGGGCACCCTTACAGGAATGCATTGGGGAATGAATTTCGGATTTTTAATCTGCGCTATTTTGGCAGCAGTTATTTCAGGAATCGGCAAATTTAAGAAGCCTGCATTAAACCTGATTGCCTATATTGTATATTGCATCGGTCCTATGGGATCATACTTGGTATTTATATTTAACAAAGAATCCTGGGTATCCTTTATGCTTAAGAAGGGAACCGAACAGGAATACATCGATAAAATGAGTGAGGTTGCGACAGGCTCTACCATTGCAATCATGGTAATAGGTACAATAGTGGTTGCAACTCTTAGCGGCCTTTTAGGCCTTCGTCTCATGCGTAAGCAGTTTGTAAAGGCCGGTATTGCATCATGATATCATTAGATCCAAGAACAAAGATAATTCTTTTGGGGTTTACTGCACTTTTTAGTGCATTGATTCCAAACGGTATATACTTAATTGTCTGGATATCACTCACAGCTTTCTTGGGGATTATGCTTGGAAGAATCGGAAAAACAATTAGAGCCGCAATTATTTTTGCGGCTCTTTGGCTTTTTGCAACATTTGTTCTTCCGATGCTTAGCGGAGTTGCACACACAAGTTTACTGGTGTGGCTTGGATTGGTGTTTAAGTGTTTCCCTTGCTGTATGATGGCAGGAATATTTATTGAAACTACGCAGATAGGAGAATTTATGGCGGCCATGTCAAAGTGGAAGATACCAAGAAGTGTAGTTATTCCCATAGGGATAATGTTCCGATATTTTCCGACTGTAAAAGAGGATTGGGGCCATATCAAAGATGCTATGGCATTAAGGGGAATAAACCTATCACCCGCATGCCTTATTAAAAATCCCGGGACTGTAATAGATGCAATGTATCTGCCTATCTTGGTGACGGCATCAAAAGCATCGGATGAGCTCTCTGCTTCAGCAATCACAAGAGGAATAGAAAACCCTAGTAGAAGAACCAGCAGGCTGGATATCAGGATAAAACCGGCAGATGTGGGGGTTGTTATACTCTTTGCCTTAGCTTTGATAATCGGATATTTACTGACTGTAGGAGGAAGAATATGAGTATTGAGTTAAAAAATGTAAACTTCTCATATCCTGATACTAAAGTCGGTACATTAAAGGATATAAATCTTTCGATTAAGAAGGGGGAGTTTGTTTTGCTCGCGGGAGAGTCAGGATGCGGCAAAACTACGATTACAAGAATCATTAACGGTCTTATTCCCGGTTTTTACGGAGGCAATCTCTCGGGAGAAGCCTTGATTAACGGTAAGAAAGTTTCTGAATACAAAAGTTATGAGTTAGCTAAAGTAGTCGGAAGTGTTTTCCAAAATCCAAGGACACAGTTCTTTAATGCAGATACAGACAGCGAAATTGCTTTCGGCCTTGAGAATGCGGGAGAAGCCGCAAAGACAATAAACGACACATTGGGAGAAGTAACAAAAGACCTTAATATTGAGGCGCTTAGAGACCGGGACATATTTAAACTCTCCGGGGGAGAAAAACAAAAAATAGCATTTGCAAGTGTATATGCCATGAATCCTGACGTGTTTCTTTTGGATGAGCCCTCCGCAAACCTTGATACAAAAGGTATTGAAGGACTTAAAGAGTGTCTTTTAAAAATAAAAAAGCTTGGGAAAACGGTAATAATAGCCGAGCACAGACTTTACTATTTATATAATCTTGTGGACAGGGTGATATATCTAAAAGACGGTAAAATCGAAAAGGAAATCTCGGGTGATGAATTCAGGGCAATGGATAAAAGCACACTAAATACCATGAATTTACGCTCAAACAGATATATAGAAAATAAGATTGATAATGGAAAAGCTCATGAAAATAAAGAAAACGCAGGCTTAAGCATTAAAAATCTTTCTGTTGAATATAAGAAGAGAATAGTTTTTAAAAATGTGAATATGGATTTTGTGCCCGGAAAGGTGTATTGCATTACGGGCCAAAACGGAGCAGGAAAAAGCACTCTCTTAAGAAGTATTTGTGGCCTTTTAAATGTGGCAAAAGGGAATATATATATTAACGGAGTAAAGGCAAATAAAAAGGATCTTATAAAGAAGGCATTTATGGTAATGCAGGATGTAAATTACCAGCTTTTTTCAGATTCTGTTTTAAATGAATGTACTCTGGGAGTAAAGAAATTTAATTCAGAAAAAGTCGAAGATACACTAAAGGAAATGGGGCTTATTGAGTATAAAGACAGGCATCCAAACACTTTGTCCGGAGGCCAGAAGCAAAGACTTGCAATCGCCGTAAGTCTCATGATGGAAAAGGACATTCTTTTATTTGATGAGCCAACGAGCGGTCTTGATTACGGCAATATGTTGCTGTGTGCCGAGTTTATAAAGAGGCTTGCAAAGAAAGGAAAGATTATAATAGTTGTCACTCACGATGAAGAGTTTATGGAATGTTGCTGTGATAAAAAATACAGACTTAAGTGATAAAAGAATCATTTAAACTTTAAAACGTGTATAATGAGCCTTAGATACTTATGAAACTTTTACTTTGGAATAAAAGATGAAATACGAAAATATTACAAAAGCTACTTTCATAAAAAGGCCCAACCGATTTATAGCAGAGGTCGATATAGACGGGCACAAAGAAACCGTTCACGTGAAAAATACGGGACGTTGTAAAGAACTATTGATACCCGGATGCGAAGTGTGGCTCACGGCTCCGGGGAGTGAAGGAAGAAAAACAAAGTACGACCTTGTGGCTGTAAGAAAAAGCACGGGAGTTTTGTTTAATATCGATAGCCAGGCCCCGAATAAAGTTGTAAAAGAATGGCTTAGTAAACAAGGCTATGACAAAGTGATTCCTGAGTATACATACGGGGATTCAAGAATAGACTTCTATATGGAAAAAGAAAATGAAAAACACCTAATGGAAGTTAAAGGCTGCACTCTTGAAATCGACGGGATGGGGTA
>JAILCK010000121.1 GCA_024680435.1 Lachnospiraceae bacterium | reverse complement strand
TTGTCGA
This sequence comes from Lachnospiraceae bacterium, assembly GCA_024680435.1. Taxonomy (GTDB): domain Bacteria; phylum Bacillota; class Clostridia; order Lachnospirales; family Lachnospiraceae; genus UBA1258. The sequence continues at coordinate 49,383 of JAILCK010000121.1, read as the reverse complement.
TAGGATCGGGGAAACCTGCAGCTACGGTTGTATCAACGGGAAGAAGAAGCTTCTTACCAAGCTTTTCAGCCTTAGCCATCATTTCCTTACAATAATCAATCTTTTCATCATCAACAAGTGACTTACCGATTTCATAGCCCTTTGCCTTTAAGAAGGTAAATGCCATACCGCCACCGATGATAAGTGTATCAGCCTTCTCAAGAAGGTTATCAATAACCTTAAGCTTATCAGCAACCTTAGCGCCGCCAAGGATAGCTACGAAAGGACGTACAGGGTTTTCAACCGCATTTCCGAGGAAATCGATTTCTTTCTGCATAAGGTAACCAACTGCACAGTTACCGCCCTTAGCTCTTACAAAATCTGTAACAACAGATACTGATGCGTGTGCACGGTGTGAAGAACCGAATGCATCACATACATAGTCATCGCAAAGTGCAGCAAGTTCTTCTGCAAACTTCTTGCCTGCCTTTTCGGGCTTTGTTTCTTCTTCCATACGGAAACGAGTATTCTGAAGTAATACTACATCTCCTTCTTTCATAGCTTCAACAGCCTTTGTAGCTGCATCGCCTGTTACGTTGTAATCGGATACGAAAACAACTTCCTTACCAAGCTTAGCTGAAAGAGCTTTTGCAACGGGTGCAAGAGATTCCTTCTCGTTGGGGCCTTCTTTAACCTTACCAAGGTGTGAGCAAAGGATAACCTTGCCACCATCGGCAATCAACTTCTTAATTGTGGGAAGTGCTGCTACGATACGTGTTTCGTCTGTGATTTCACCGTTCTTTAAAGGAACGTTAAAGTCGCAACGAACAAGCACTCTCTTTCCCTTAGCAGAAAAATCATCAACTGACTTCTTATTTAATGCCATTTTTTCATCCTCCGGATTAATTTAATAAAAAATGGGTCCGGCCCTTTAAGACCGGACCCAATTCAAGGTCTTTAAGTTAAACTCAAATTACTTTAATTCTGAGAAGTACTTAATTGTACGAACCATCTGTGAAGTATATGAGTTTTCGTTGTCGTACCATGAAACAACCTGTACAAGATTGTCAGCGCCAACCATTGTCTGAGTTGCATCAAAGATTGAACCATATGTTGATCCAACGATATCGCTTGAAACGATTTCATCTTCGTTGTAACCGAATGATTCTGTAGCAGCTGCCTTCATTGCTGCGTTGATTTCTTCCTTTGTTACAGACTTTTCAACTGTAGCAACAAGGATTGTGGTAGAACCTGTAGGTGTAGGAACACGCTGAGCAGATCCGATAAGCTTTCCGTTAAGTTCAGGAATAACAAGGCCGATTGCCTTAGCTGCACCTGTTGAGTTGGGAACGATGTTGATAGCGCCTGCACGAGATCTTCTTAAGTCACCCTTTCTCTGAGGACCATCAAGGATCATCTGGTCACCTGTGTAAGCGTGAATTGTGCTCATGATACCTGACTTGATTCCTGCAAGATCGTTAAGAGCCTTAGCCATGGGTGCTAAGCAGTTTGTTGTACATGAAGCTGCAGAAATGATTGTATCTTCGGGCTTCAATGTCTTGTGGTTTACATTGTAAACAATTGTAGGAAGATCGTTACCTGCGGGAGCAGAAATAACAACCTTTCTTGCACCTGCATTGATGTGAGCCTGTGCCTTATCCTTTGATGTATAGAAACCTGTACATTCAAGAACTACGTCAACCTTTAATTCTCCCCAAGGAAGGTTGTTAGCATCAGCTTCTTTATAGATTGTGATTGTCTTGCCGTCAACTGTGATGTTGTCTTCGCCGGCTTCTACCTTGTGATTCTTAGCGTAGTTACCCTGTGATGAGTCATACTTTAAAAGATGAGCTAACATCTTGGGAGAGGTTAAGTCGTTGATTGCTACAACTTCGTAACCTTCTGCACCAAACATCTGTCTGAATGCAAGACGACCGATACGGCCGAAACCATTAATTGCTACTCTTACTGCCATTTTAATTTCCTCCTAGAAATTGTAATTTATTTTGTTTTGACACATCCCTTTTCCATAAACGATTGTCAAAATTTTGTCAGCGCCATTATTTTATAGTATTTATGGTGCAAATTCAATACTTTACTTCTAAAAATATTGTAAAATGAGCGCTTTTACCAAAAAGACGTTGATGATATAATTCTTTTTGTAAATAATTTGCTCTTAAAAGAGCAAATCAACCCACCATTTCAGTAAATAACATAAATTGATTAACGAAAGGATAACAAATGGCAATTTTAGCAGACCAGCACATTCACACAAACCACAGTTTTGATTCAAAAACACCGATGGAAGCTCAGGTTCTTTCAGCAATCGAAAAGGGGCTTAATCACATTTGTTTCACCGATCACAACGATTTTGATTACCCTGTAAGCGAAGATTATCCCGAAGGCGCGTGGGAATTAAACACAGACTCCTATCTTTACGAGCTTTTAAGCTTAAGAGAAAAGTATAAAGACAAGATTCAAATCGGTTTTGGAATCGAAATCGGATTGCAGGAATCATGTTTTAGAAAGAATGCCATTCTTGCAAGGTCTCATGAATATGATTTTATAATCGGTTCCATCCATTTGGTTAACAATATCGATACTTACGACCCTAAGTTTTATGAAGGAAAAACAATAGACGAAGCCATAAAAGAATACTATCAAACCATGATAAAAAACATTAAGCAGTTTAATAATTTTGATGTTTTGGGTCACCTTGATTATATAAACAGAAAGCTTCCCGGTGGTGAGGGCGCTTATGACTTTAGTAAGTACATTGATTACACAGACGAAGTATTCGATATTTTGCTTGAAAACGAAAAAGGAATCGAAATTAACACATCCGCCGTTAAAAAATATGGTTTTAAAAACCCGAATCCTTGCATCGATCTTGTAAAGCGATATAAAGAAAAAGGCGGGGAAATAATAACTGTAGGTTCAGATGCCCATGTTCCCGAAAACATAGCCGGAAGATTTGATGTAGCGGAGGAAATACTTAAAGCCTGCGGATTTAAATACATAAGCGTATTTAAAGACAGAGTTGCAACATACGAAAAGTTATAAATAAAAGCCCAAGGTTTTACTTGGGCTTTTACTATATTCTCATGCTTCTTAAATATACAACTTTTTCTTTTAAAACTCTTGCCAGATACTCAATTTCTTCTTCAGTATTATAAGGGCTTAAAGAAAGCCTTATGCTGCTTCTTACATCTTCTTCCGATAGTCCTATTGCCAAAAGAACATGTGATGGCTCATCAAGGCTTTGCACACAGGCAGCTCCCGAGGAAGCACATATTCCTTCCATATCAAGGTGTATTAATAATGTGGAGCCTTCAACGCCTTTAAAGCAAATGTTTAAAACTCCTATACCGCCTGCATTCTTGATTCCGTTAAACTTAATATCGGGAATCTCTTCAAGCAGTTTCTTTTTTAACAAATCGTAAAGATAATCTACCTTTTTAGCGTTTTCTTTAAGGTTTTCATCTGCAATTTTTGCAGCTTCACCCATGGCGGCAATTGCGGCTATGTTTTCTGTTCCCGCTCTTAAGCCTCTCTCCTGGCTTCCGCCGTGAACAAATGGCTTTATATTAACTCCGTTTTTAACATACAAAAATCCTACGCCTTTTGGACCGTTAAACTTATGAGCGCTTGCGCTTAGTAAATCTATGTACTTAAGTTTATCTTTAAAAGATATTTTCCCGTAAGCCTGGACAGAATCGGTGTGAAAATAAATATCTCTTTCTTTACAATACTTACCAATCTCATCTATTGGCTGATAAACTCCGGTTTCATTGTTTACACTCATAACAGAGACTAAAACCGTATCTTCTCTTATGGCTTCTTTTACCTTTTCAAAGCTTACAAGCCCGTTTTCATCGGGGCTTACAAAAGTCACCATAAATCCGTTTTCTTTTAAGTATTTTGCACTTTCCAAAACCGCATGGTGCTCAATTGATGTGGTGACTAAATGTCTTCCCTTATCCTTGTTTGCTTCCATAATGCCGATCAAAGCTAAGTTATCAGCCTCGGAACCTGAGCCTGTAAAAATAATTTCTTTATCATATGAACCAAGGGTCTCTGCGATTTTATGGCGAGCGTTATTGATAATACACTTAGACTCAACTCCCGCTTTATATGCCCCTTGGGCATTTGCGAAGTGATTTTTAAGGGTATCTATGTAGACTTTTAAAACTTCTTCATTAATTTTTGTGGTGGCCGCATTGTCGGCATATACGTTTAATTTCATAACTAAAATAATAACAAAAGACATTCCCCTCATCAAGGGAATGTCTTTATTTATCTTATCCTCTGGGATGTGCTTTGTTGTATACGTCTCTTATTCTTGAGTGATTAAGATTTGCATAAACCTGGGTGGTGGAAATATCGGAATGTCCGAGCATTTCCTGAACGCTTCTTAAGTCTGCTCCGTTTTCAACCAAGTGAGCTGCAAACGAATGTCTTAAGGTATGAGGCGTAATGTCTGCTTCAATGCCTGCTTTCTTTGTGTAATACTTTATAAGTTTCCAAAATCCCTGTCTTGACATCGGCTGACCCGAGCAATTTACAAAAAGGATATCGGAGTTTTTATCTTCAAGCATCGTATCTCTTGATTCATCGAAGTACTTCTGCATTGCAGCCTTTGCTTCATGTCCGAAAGGAATAACTCTTTCTTTATTTGCATCATGGCAAACAATAAAGCCCATCTGCATGTTAACGTCTTTAACATTTAAAGAAATAAGCTCTGATACTCTTATGCCGGTTGCATATAAAAGTTCAAGCATCGCCTTGTCTCTTATATCCTTAGGATTATTACCCTTAGGCTGCTCTAGGAGGCTTACGACTTCCTTTGTAGTCATAATCTCAGGAATTCGCTTTTCTACCTTTGGAGCCTTAAGTCCGTCGGAAACATCGACTTTAACTTTTCCTTCTTTGTAAAGGTAATGATAGAAAGTCTTTATGCATGCAATGTTTCTTGAAATGGTAGCCGCAGAAAACTTGTTATCCTGTAAGTAGGCAATATACGAATTTAAATCCTTTGAAGTAATCTTTGAAGGATCGGTAATTCCCTGCTCATTCATAAAGCGCTCTACCTTTGCAAGGTCACGCCTGTAGGATAATTCTGTATTCAAGGACATTTTTTTAACATTATGTAAATAAGTAATAAAAGAATTAATTTCTTTTTCCATTAATGATTTTATCCTCTTTAAACTAAGTTCTGTTAACCATTTTTTTGTCTGTAAATCATATTATAATGGACAACTATTAATAAATCAAATGTTAAAAATGCCTATTTTACGGCCTTTTCATCTCATTTATATTCAAAGCACTATATCTGTATTTCTTATGTGAACCTATGCACTAAATCTTGAAAAAAATTTTTTCAAAAAAATTTAAAACCTGCGGTATGTGGTTTACATAACGCAGGTTTCCGTAATATTTTTATGACAACTTAATTTGTATTGGTAAATTTTACTGAAGCTCTTTTAAGAACTCCTCGATTCTGCCAAGGCCCTTTTCAATCTGACCGATACTGATGGCATATGAAAGACGGATGTGATTGGGGAATCCAAAGTCCGCACAAGGAATAACCGCTACCGCATAATCGTTAAGAAGGCACTGAGCAAGCTTTGATGCGGATCCTAACTTTTCTCCTTTATAAGAAAGCTCTACTGCCTTACTCATATCGATAAATACGTAGAAAGCACCTTGGGGCTTTGATACATCGACATAAGGCATAGCCTTTACTCTGTCATACATATATGCTCTTCTTCTGTCAAATTCCTTCTTCATCTTTTCAACATCATCCTGAGGTCCGTTTAAGGCTTCACAGGAAGCAAACTGTGCGATTGAGTTGGGATTTGATGTAAGGTGAGATTGCATAGCGGACATAAGCTTTGCAATTTCAACGCTTGAACCTGTATAACCGATTCTCCATCCTGTCATGGCATAGGACTTTGAAAGACCGGAACATGTAATTGTTCTTTTGTAAATTTCATCGTTTAAAGAAGCGATACTTACGTGCTTTTCATTTCCGTAGATAAGATTTTCATACATTTCATCGGAAATTACATAAAAATCACGCTTGATTGCAACATCTGCAATTGCCTGAAGCTCTTTCTTTGAATAAACCATACCTGTGGGGTTGTTTGGTGAATTTAAAACCAAGGCTTTGGTCTTTTCAGTAACTGCTTCTTCAAGCTGCTTTGCCGTAATCTTGTATCCGTTTTCTTTGGTACCAAAAACAAATACGGGAACACCGCCTGAAAGCTTAACCATTTCGGGATAGCTTAACCAGTAAGGTGCGGGGATGATAACTTCATCGCCTTCATTGATGATTGCGTTAAAAATATTTGTAAGGGCGTGTTTACCGCCGTTTGAAACCACTATCTGTTCGGGAGCATAGTCAAGTCCGTTAAAATCTCTGAACTTTTTGCTGATGGCTGCCTTTAATTCATTTGTACCTGATGCAGGTGTGTATTTTGTAAATCCTGTTTCAATTGCTTTGATTGCTGCGTCGCAAATATTCTTAGGTGTGTTAAAATCCGGCTCTCCTGCGCCGAATCCAACCACATCAACACCGCTTTTCTTTAATTCCTTAGCTTTTGCTGTAATTGCAAGAGTTGATGACGGCTTTACATCCATAGCCTTTTGAGATAACGAAAGTGACATGTCTTCCTCCAAAATGCATTTTTACTGAGTTTTTTTAATTTTATCGTGACGGTTTTATTGTGTCAATACATTTTAGGATAATTGTATACAATTATCCAATGAGCGATTTTTATCATTATATTTTTGTTAAAGGTTACTATTTAAGCAAACTTTATTGCATAGAAAAACCCCGCCATATAGACGGGGTTTAAACTACAATCTGCTCTCTGAACAGGTAAGATATATTATTTGATAGTACTTGGACACTTCTTTAAGTAAGTGCTTCGCTTCCGCCACTTTCTTATCATCAAGATTAACAAAGGGATCGTCCAAAATGAGCATGGGCCTTTCCTCTTCATACATGGCATCCGCCACCGCAAGACGCATGCAAAAGCCTATAAGATCTTTGTAACCTAAGCTTAAAAATCCCGTGCTTCTTTGCATTCCCTTCTCTTCTTTTGTGATAACCATATTTGCATCAATGTGGAAGCTCTTAGCATCTTCTTTTGTAAGGTAAGAATAATACTTTATAAATCCTTTAAGCAAAGGTTCCATATATTTTTGCGTAAGGATTTCTTTTGCCTTTGCCAAGTAATCCGAAGCAACCGAAACAAGAGAGAGTTTGTTTGTTTTTTCTTCTATCTCACTTGTAAGACTTGTAAGTTCTTCAGTCTCTTCCTGTCTTTGCTCAAACTTTTGCTCATAGTCATCGTACGTTCGGCTGTCGGTTGAAAGGTTGCTTCTTAATTCTTCCAAGGTTTCATTTAAGACTCTTTCTTTTTCGTGAATCTCATCAAATGTCATCATTGATTCATTGTTTAGAGTTTCATTTATTAAAGCCAAATCGTTTTCTTCCAAAAACGCTTTTAGTCTTTCATTAGCATCATTTAAAATGGCGCATACGCTATCGTACTCAGTTACCACATCGTATACATCCGTAACAGTTTTTGAAATGTCTAGCCCCGGTTCAATTTGGTATCCTAAAAGGGCTCTTACAAGGTCATTTTTAATGCTTTCTTTATTGGCTTTTGCTCTTACAAGGGCATCGCTTTTTTGCTTTAAGGATTCAAAATGCTTTGCTTTTCCTTTTAAATCCGCAAGCTTTTCCGTTAATTCATCGTCTCTTGCAAACACACCATATTTAGAAAGAAACTCTTTGATCTCACTTTGAACTTGATCTAAGTCATTGCTTCCTTTAACTTTGTCTAACTGCTTCTTTTTATCGTATAAAGTTTTATACTCATAGATGCTTCTGGAAAGATTCTGAAGGTCGAAAGATACTCTTTCTTCATCAAATTGCATATCAAACTTAGATAAAAAGTTTGATACGTATTCTTTGTTTACATCTATCTTTTCATAAAGCTCATTTAGCCTTTCTTCTGCCTTTATTAAAAGCGGATCCTTTTGGGCCTTTCTTTTATGAGTAATTAATAATACTACTCCGAGAATTAAAAATACTACTGCCAAAAAGAAACCAATGTATGTATAGTACCTTGAAACAACAAGCCCTCTAAAAAGGAAAGAAACAAAAGCGAAAGCAAAAGAAAAGAATATAAATATGCTTCCTAAGATGCTAAAGCCACCTTTTTTCCTGTTATCTTCATCAAGCTTAGCGCTAAGACCTGCACACTCGTTTGAATACTTATTTAATAAAGAAACGTCTTCAATGCATCTGTTTACTTCATTTTCCGCATTAAGTGGAGAATCAAAAACTTCATTGAAGTTTTCAAGAGTTTCTTTCTCTTCATCGGTTAAGGCGTACTTTGCATAAAGAGTTTTATTGTTTGAAAGCTCTCTTGCCTTTATTAAAAGATCTTCTATTTTAGACTCAGAAGGCACCTCATCTTTAAACATTTCCAAGAGATTTGAAAAAATCAAGGTTTCCGCCTCTGACATTGCGGTGTCTTTAATAACGGCGTCGGCTTCTTTTGTTTTGTCACAGGCTTCTTCCCAAGCTTTACATTCGTTTAAGCTTGGAACGTTTCCTTTAAAAAACGCTCTTCTTTCTTCCTTCTGCTTTTCCTTTATGCTTATTTCTTCAAGAAGTTTGTCGTATGTTTTCTTTAAATTTAAGCATTTTTCATATTGTGAAACCGCTGCTTTTTGACTTGATAAAAAGTCTAACTTATCTTTTGCTTCATTAATCTTTCCTTTGGTTTGAGACATTCTTTCCTCAATTTCTCTTAAGACGTCCTCCACCCCGTTTGAAGCTAAGATTCTGCTTTTTAACAAAGACTGTCTTTCCTTTAGCTTATAAATTTCGCCGGTCTTTCTGGTCTTTGAATATGCATTCAATGCATCCTTTAAGCTTTCCTGCGCGCTTGCATATTTATTTAAATCTATACTGTCAGTGATGTTTCCAAGCTTAGCGTTTATATCATCCGTAACCGATGTATTTGAAGAATCGTTTTGGCTTATATATATAGTCTTCATAAAGGATTCTGCGTTTATTGAAAACAATTCTTCTCCGATATTATCGCTAAAATCTTTTGACAAAAGATTTGTGTTTAAATCTCTTAGTTCAAAAGAATCTTCCGAAGCTTTTGCACCAAAGAAACGGCTTAACACGTATTTTTTACCGCCTGTTTCAAATGTGACGCTTCCTCCGAAAGAGCCTCCCTGCCATGGCGCAAAGCGTTTTCTTTCACATGTTAACTCATCTTTTTTGCCTTCCCCGTTAAGGCCGTAAAACATGGCTCTTAAAAAAGAAGCAAGTGTGCTTTTGCCCCAGCCGTTTTCTTTAATGGTGATGTTTAAATCATCATTAAAACTAATATCTTCAGAACTTAACACACCAAAGCTTTCTATATGACACGAAATAAGTCTCATAGTGTTGTCTTACCTCCCATAAGTGCATTAAGTCCGAATTTGATTACTTCGCCCTTCTCTTCATCCGATATTTCATCGGAAGATAAAACCTGTCGCACAAATTCACCCTTTAATGATTTATCAAGCATGTAATCCTTGGGGTCTACATAAATTTCAGTCTTATCGTATACTTTCACAAAGTAATAGTCGCCCTCTAATGTGTGGCGAATAAAATCTGTGTCCTTTTCAAAATCAACATCGACTTTTCCCGTAAGAACGATTTTTACAAGGTCATTTGACGTAATGTTTTCTTTCTTTACAGTTTTTTTAACCTCTTCAATCATTGAAAGAGTGCCGTCGCACATACTTACATCCACGTTTACTTCAAATAAATGCCTTTTTGCAAAAGGAACAAAGGTATCCGTAACGGTACCTTTTTCTTCATCAATGTCAAGCACCACAAATCCGTGCTCTCCTGTTTCATCAAAGCCTCTTCCCTCTAAGCAGCCGCAATAGCAGGCCTTACCCATGGCATCAAGCTCCCAGGATTTATATGCATGCACATGGCCAAGGGCAAGATAATTGATACCCTTGTTTTTAAATGCTCTTACATTAATGGTCTCGGCTTTTTCCACACAAACAGTTTCCGTATCCTGACCGTGAAGCATAACAATATTTATTTTTGATGGGTCGGGAGAAAAAATGCTTGTGACGTTTTCTGTGTTGCTTCCGTTTAGCTCAACTCCGTAAAGCATAACCTTATCTTCTTTATCAAGGGAGTAGCCGGTCCATGAGTCATTAAACAAATATAGATTATCGGGCTTATCATCCAAAACATCTATTGCCGTATTTTCGTCATGATTGCCCCTAAGATAATAAAATGAAATATCGGGATTGTTTATCAAAAGATTTTTGAAGGTGTTTCTTGCAAGGGCTGAAGTGTTTCTTGTGTCAAACAAATCCCCCGCTATTAAAATTTTACTTACACCATTTTCTTTTGCATAAGAAACCAAAGAAACAAATGCTTTAAGGATTTCGTCTCTTCGCTCTTTTGCTTTATCCTTAGGAAGATTTGCACTCAGTTTTGAATCAAGATGAATGTCCCCGGTATGAATAACCTTCATAAATACCCCACTTTACTTATATTTTAATTTCGGTCCACTTACCCTTAGAAAACCTTATGGACCCAAAAATGAATCTGGATAATTGATCTGCCACAACCCCTAACCAAACTCCGATAATTCCAAAGCCCAGTACATATCCTCCAAGATATGAAAACAGGGTTCTTATTATAGTTACGCTTATTATTGAAGCAACTGCGGTATAGGCTGTATCTCCCGCTCCTCTTAAACATCCCATGTAAATAACCTGAGAAATCTGAAGCACCACAACAAAAACAATAACTCTCATTATGTTTACGCCTATATTGACAATGTACTCATCAGAAAAGAAAGCACTCATCATAAGCCTTGCGCCAAAGAAGTATATAACGGCCAAAGCCGCCGCAATGACTCCGCCTACAGCTCTGCAGTTTTTTCCGTATTCCTTGGCAAGATCTTTGTTCTTTTCTCCAAGGCTCTTTCCGATAAGAGCAACCGCTGTAACCTGAAGTCCGTCTCCAAAGGCAAAAGAAAGTCCCATAATGTTCATGCCCACCTGATGAGCCGCCATTTCATAGGTGCCCATGTCGGCCGCCATTATTGCTGTTGCCATAAAGCCCACACGCATCAAAACCTGTTCAAAGAAAACAGAATATCCGACTTTTATTATCGAAACCAAAGACTCAATACCGGGCTTTATCTTTTCTTTAATTATATAAGGAATGCTTACAAAGCAATCTTTTTCAAATAACGAAGCAATGCTCATAAAGCATGCAACTACCGTACCAAGAACTGTTGCAAGGGCCGCGCCCACAATTCCAAGAGCCGGGAATCCTAAATGTCCGCCTATCAAAAGATAGTTAAAGATAATGTTTATGACTCCGGAAGTTACGTTGGTTCTCATTGTAATCTTAGTGTTTCCCGCACCTCTTTGAGCGGAATTTACGCCCATTTGGATACAGTCAAAGATCATGCCGCCCATGATTATTCTAAAGTAAGTAACGGCGTTTTTATGAGTGTCTGCATTGGAACCGCAAAACTTTATTATTCCGTTAGCCGCTCCAACCAATACTATACTTAATACCACAGCCAAAATGACTATTAGAATAAGGGAAGTAAGCATTATGGCATTGGCTGCCTTTTTATTCTTTTCTCCTCTTCTTCTTGCCACAAGCGCGGATACTGCGACATTAATTGCAAAAAAAGCCGCAAGTCCCATGAATTTAGGCTGAGTGGTGAGCCCTACCGCAGCTACGGAATTTGGCCCCAATGAACTTACCATGTATGAATCGATGAGCCCCGCAAAGGCTCTGAAAAATGACTCGACTACCGCGGGCCAAGCCATTCTTAATACGTTTTTTAGTGTGCTTTCATTCTCGTTTGTATTCATAATAACCTCTATCGAATTATAGCATAAAAAGAGGTAAGATAGACTTAGTTAAACTTATATTCACAAAAAATTCCATAAATACTTCAATTGTTTCATTGTATGAATTTTACTTTTTAAATATATTTAATATGAGAAATCTTTATTGGAGGATTACATGAACAAAGAAAACGAACTTTGGCTTGAGGAAACGCTTAAAAAGACTATGGAAAAGATAAGCACCGTTGCAGACAGAAGTTACGGAAAAGTGCCCTACACTACCGTTAACGGTCGCTTTGATGATAAGTCAAATACCGATAACCCGGCCGACATTAACTGGTGGACCAACGGATTTTACGGCGGCATTTTGTGGCTTATGTACCATGAAACCAAAGAAGAAAAATATAAAAAAATGGCAAAAGAAATTGCCGATAAAATAAGCGTTTGCTTTGACAGATACTATAATTTAGACCACGATATGGGATTTTTGTGGCTTCCCACCGACGTTGCCGATTACAAAGAAACAGGCTCAGAAGTCGGAAGAAAGCGCGGACTTCATGCAGCTAACATCTTAGCCGGACGCTTTAATCCCGTTGCCAATTATATAAGAGCATGGAATGACGGCGTGGGAAAAGAAAACGGCCCCACTTCAAACGTTGGCTGGTGTATTATAGACTGCTTAATGAATCTTCCCCTTTTATACTGGGCATCGGAAGAAACAGGCGATCCGAGATTTAAATATGTGGCCATGAAGCATGCTGATATGGCAATAAAGAACTTCCTTAGAGAAGACGGCTCCGTAAATCATATCGTTGAGTTAAATCCTAATACGGGAGAATTCGTACAAAGCTTCGGAGGCCAGGGTTACGGCCATGGTTCTTCCTGGACAAGAGGTCAAAGCTGGGCTTTATACGGTTTCCTTTTTAGCTACTTACACACTAAAGAAGAAAGATATCTTGAAGCATCTAAAAAAGTTGCCTCATACTTTTGCGACAATATTCCGGAAAGCGGGCTTATTCCCGTTGATTTTAGGCAGCCTAAAGAACCTGCATACGAAGACTCTACCGCAGCTGCAATTGCTTCATGCGGTTTGATTGAGTTATCAAAGATTTCTGAAGGTAAAGAAAAAGAAAAGTATTTGGATAGCGCAATAAAAATGTTAAAAGCTCTTACTGACAATCGTTGCGATTTTTCTTTGGATACAGACAATATCGTTAACTACTGCACCGCTTCATATCACGATAATAAGCACCATTTCTCGATTATCTACGGTGACTATTATTATCTTGAAGCATTGCTTAAGTTAAAAGGAAACGAACTCTTCATCTGGTAAGGAGACATCATGGCATTTACATATAAATCATCCGACAAAACACTAAGCCCTTACACCGGGCTTACAAGAGAATCCTGGATAGAGGCGGGAATATATTTGCTTGAAGGATGTTTTAAAAACATACCTTCTTTTGATTATCCCGTAGTGCTTCCAAGAAAAGATACAAAGGTTACCTATCCTCATTTGGATGCTCCCGAAAGCGAACAGGCACAGCAACGCCTTGCGGAAATCTTTGAAGGCCTTACCCGCACCTTCTTTATAGCTTCCGTTATAATACACGAGCGTCCCGACTTAACCATAAATAACATAAATCTAAAGGATTATTATAAAAAGCACATTTTAAGAGTGGTTGATCCAAAGGATGAATTGTTTGTGGGAAGTTATGAATCTTTAAAGAAACTTACAGGCTCAAGCGACCCCACAAGGCCTTATCAGCAGACTGTTGAAACCTGTGCCTTGGTTATAGGTTTATGGCTTTCAAAAGATGAAATCTGGGATACTTATACAAAAGAAGAAAAAGACTTGATTGCAAGCTTCTTAAACGGATTTGCAAACGCTTCCACCGTTCCTCAAAACTGGAGGCTTTTCAATATGCTTGATTTAGCCTTCTTACATATGAACGGCTATGAAATAGATAAAAGCATAATGACAGACCATGCCACAGAGATTTTAAACTATTATGTGGGCGATGGCTGGTACAGAGACGGCCAGTGCTTTGACTACTACTCTTGCTGGGCATTCAATATGTATGCTCCCATTTGGAACATATGGTACGGTTATGAGAATCTTCCATACATTGCAAAGAAGTTTGAAAAGCACTCAAATTCCTTAATGAAAACTTACGCCGATTTCTTTGATAAAGACGGCTACACAAACATGTGGGGAAGATCGAATATATACAGATTTGCTTCCACAAGCGCTTTTGCGGGAAATCTCCTCTTGGAAAAATCATCCGTTGATCCGGGCCTTGCAAGAAGAATTGCTTCCGGCTCCATGCTTCAGTTTTTAGAGCGTGAAGATTTTCTTTATAAGGGTGTTCCTACTTTGGGATTTTACGGAGAGTTTAAGCCTTTGGTGCAGGGCTATTCTTGCGCCGAGTCGCCTTATTGGCTTGGAAAGGCATTTTTGTTCCTGCATTTTGATAAAGACCATCCCTTCTGGACTAGCAAAGAAAATAACGGAACCTGGGAAAAGTTATCTTTCGGCGCAGTAAAAGAAACAACTCTTGACGGCCCCGCTCTTTGCTTTACTAACCATGCAGGAAATTCAGAAACCATTTTAAGAACCGGAAAAGTAAGAAAAGAAAAATCCGATCTTCACGGAATGTGGAACTATTCAAAGCTTAGCTATAACACTAAGTTTCCTTGGGAATCAACTCCCATAATGGATAAAGAAACCAAGCTTAAAACAGGTGATGTGGAATCTGAAGCTTATGTTATTAAAGATATAACCACAGACCGTGTTCTATACGGAAACACTACTTTTTGGTGTGGCGAAAAGGACGAAGTTTTATACAGAAGGTTGTTCTTTGATTTTGAAATGGAGAATGAAAACCACTGGAATCAGGCAATTAACTTGGCAGATTTCCCCGTTTCAAAGGGAATAATGAGAGTTGATAAATTAAGGCTGTTTAGACGTCCTGTTTTAGTAACCCTTGGTTCCTACGGTTTTCCCGATAACGGTACAAGCGTTAAGGTTATTGAGAAAGGAAAGGCCAAAGCAATCGTCTTAAAGGGCAAGGATGCAAAAGGCACAAAAAAACAGCTTGCCATGACAATTTACGATGGATTTGATGATATAAACATCACTCATTCCAAGGGGTCAAATCCCGACAGTGAGAATTCAATCGTAATATATGCCACTGCAAAAAGAGAGAATATGTACGATGCAAAAGAGCCCTATGTTTTAGTGTCGCAGGTAATTACTTCAGAAGGCGATGAGGATTTAAAAGAGTCAGAGATTTTCCCCATTGAAGAAATTACATATGAGGATGAGTTTAAAACCGGTTCTTACGGCAATGTGATTGTTAAATTAAAAAATGGTGATTTTAAAGAAATAAATTACGCAAAGATTGAAAGAAATCTTACTTTATAAAGAAAGAAGCCCTGCTTACGCAGGGCTTTAATTATTTTAAAAATCCGTTTACTATTTGCTCTTCCGCTTCTTGTTCCGAAAGACCTAATGTCATAAGCTTAATAATCTGCTCTCCCGCTATTTTTCCGATTGCAGCTTCATGAATCAAAGAAGCGTCAACGTTTGATGCAATAAGCTTCGGAACAGCCGTTACAACAGCTTCATCCATAATAATGGCATCACATTCCGAGTGACCGTTACACTGCGAATTTCCGTTTATACATGAAACAAATTCCTGCTTAGATTTGCCTTTTGCAACGGACCTTGAAGCCACATTTGCACTTGAGTTTTTACCGTTTAAATCAACATTGAATTCGGTTCTTGCATACTGTTCTTCATGAGTTAAAAGCTTTTCATGAATTATTAAAGTAGCATCGTCGGAAAGCGTGCCGTTAGTGATACGATTGGTGGAATCAATACCTTTTATCTGAGTGGTCTCCATCTCAAGATAAGCGCCCTCTTTTAAATCAAAGTTGGTGGTGGGGTCCATAACGTTTGTGCCCCTTCCGTCTGCCTCACCGTAATGCTTTTCCACATACTTTACTTTTGCGTTTTTATCTAAATGGAAGGAATGAATTCCCACATGGGATGATTCCTGGTCGCCACAATTGTGAATTCCGCATCCCGCAACAATCAAGACATCTGCGTTTTCACCTATATAAAAGTCGTTATAAACTACATCCTTTAATCCGGTCTCACTTATTATTACAGGAATATGCACACTTTCATTTTTGGTGCCGGGAGCAATAAAAATATCTATACCCGACTTATCTTCTTTTGGCACTATATTTATATTTGCAGAAGAAGCTCTTCCGATGGATTTACCGTCTTTTCTGATATTGTAAGCCCCTGTGGGGATTTCATGAAGGTCGGCTACTTCTTTTAGTATTTTCTTTGTAACTTCATCCATTAAAGCTTACCTCCCTCATCAAGCTTTGGACATCTTTGAGAAGAATTATCGCAAAACCATTTATCAAAAATAATATCTTTCGGCCCGTCGTCAGAAACTTTACCGTCAGCCAAAACAATAATTCTGTCCGCAGTTTTTAAAAGCTTTTCCTGATGAGAAATAACGATAATTGTACCATCTATCTTTCTGTGCATGCTTTCAAAAACTTCTATTAAGCTTCCAAAGCTCCAGATGTCAATTCCCGCCTCCGGCTCATCAAAGATTGATACCTTAGTGCCTCTGGCAATAGCTATTGCTATTTCAATACGTTTAAGTTCGCCTCCGGATAAAGAAGCATTAATTTCTCTGTCAATATAGTCTCTTGCGCAAAGGCCGACTTCCGATAAAATATTGCAAGCCTCCGAAACGCTTGTATCTTTTCCTGCAGCAAAGGTGATTAAATCCTTTACCGTCAAGCCTTTAAAGCGAACGGGCTGCTGAAATGCAAAGCTTATTCCTTTGTTGGCTCTATCTGTAATAGAAAGATTTGTAATGTCTTCTCCGTCCAATATAATGGAGCCGGAAGTAGGCTTCACAATGCCTGCTATTATCTTTGCAAGGGTAGATTTACCGCTTCCGTTTGGGCCTGTGATTGCGGTAAAGCCTTTGTCAATTTTTAAGCTTACATTTTTTAATATTTCAAGGTTATCTTCAACCTCATAACTGATGTTCTTTAATTCAAGCATTTTAACCTCTTTTATTCACTTACAACGTCTTCGTTTGATCTATAGAAAGTAAAACTTCCGTCATCAAGGAGCTTTCCGGAATCGTTTCTTATTTTAACTTTAACAACTATCAAGTGGTTTCCGCCGCGTACTCTCTTAGCTTCGCAATAGATATAATCTTTGCTTACTGCAGGCTCTAAATAATTCATATTGCCTTCCACTGTGGTGCAAAACTTTCCGCTCATGCAGGCCACGCAACCGCCCAAAATATCAGCGAAAGAATAAAGCACACCGCCGTGAACCGACCCATAATTGTTTTTAACATTTTCTTTAAATGGAATTCTTGCCTTAATAAACTTTTCTTCAAATTCAAGAATCTCAATTCCAAGGTGCCTTGAAAAATCATCTTCAATCAAGACCTTGGTCATCTTATCTCTTAATTGTTCAAATGTTGCTTGCATAATCTAACTCCGTAAAAATTATCCATAGGTATATTATCACATTTATATAAATGATTCTATTAAATAACACTTAAAATCATTCATCGTGACTTACGCTTATGCCCTCACCGAAATTTGTTTCTTTCAGTTCTTTAGAACGCCTTTCGTAATCGATTTTAAAATCTCTTGAAGAAATAAGCCTGCAGCCTTCACTTCTTATTATGATTTGTTCAACACCATCGCTTGTCACGACATGTATGTCATATTTCTTTCCGTTTTCGTGAGCATACCGCTCTATGTAGTGATCCGCAGTCTCTGCAGTCTTTGTGTAAACCACCTTAATATTTGAATAGTCTATTTCTTCGGTTTTATGGTCTTTTACTTTATAGGCGTCAAATACCAAAATAGCCTTTGTACCCGTTAAGGCACTGTAATTACTTACAATGTCCATAAGCCGTCCCGCGGCTCCGTTAATGTTTGATTTGGCTATTTCAGAAAGCTCATCCCAAGAAAAAACAACGTTGTATCCGTCCACCAAAAGATACTCTTCTTTCTTTGGAGTTCCTTTATATATTACGGGCTTTTCAACGCTTCTTCCCCCCACCCTTCTTTTATTAAGAAGCTCCTTGCTTATGCCTTTATGACTCATTTGGTCTTTCTTTTTATTTGAAAAAGCTGTTTTATTTATAATGTCATCAACTTCTTCTGTAGATAGGAAAATATCTTTGGTTTCTTTAGTCCTTGATATTGTTTCATCTGATTTATCATCCAAAGCACCCGTTTCTTTTCCCGATAAAGGAAGATGCATATAATCAAAAACTTCACTCCAAGGCACAATAAAGCTTGACCCGTTGGCGCAGAAAACGGAATCGGGAGTGTTTCTAACATCATTTTCAGGAATATAGTTTTTATCACGTAAAACTTCTTCTGTATTGTGGCATGGCGCATATCCGTGAAAAGAAACGCTTAAGCTTCCCTTTCCCTTAGAATAAGCCCTTACTTCCTTAGCGTATCCGTTTAAAGTCGAAACAGGTGCAATGCCCGTAATAACGGCTTCATCAGGCCTTTGACTTGTTACTTCCGATGTGCCCCACATTCTGTCTATATCAAGCATTGCTCTTCCCACACAGTCAGAAGGAACCGTAAGTTCATAATCGTAGAAGGGCTCAAGCAGAACCGATTCTGTTTGCATAAGTCCCTGTCGAACTGCCCTGTAGGTTGCTTGCCTAAAGTCTCCGCCCTCAGTATGCTTTGGATGAGCTTTGCCGGAAACAAGTGTTATTTTCATATCCGTAATGGGTGAACCTGTTAACACTCCTTTGTGATTCTTTTCATGAAGATGGGTTAAAATAAGCCTTTGCCAGTTAAGAGAAAGATCATTCTCGCTTACACTACTCTCAAATATAAGCCCCTCTCCCCTGTCTAAGGGTTCAAGCTTTAAATGTACCTCCGCATAGTGTCTTAAAGGCTCAAAGTGACCAACACCCTCTACGGTATCCTCTATAGTTTCTTTGTATAGAATCTTTCCGGTTGAAAATGTGACGTCTATGTCATACCTATCCTTAATCTGCTTTGTCAAAATCTCGGTTTGAACTTCACCCATTAAATGAACATAGATATCTTTTGTTATTTCATCAAAGGAAACTTCCAAAGTAGGCTCCTCTTCTTCAAGAAGTTTTAATAGCCTGTGCATTTCGACCGAATCTATGTGTTTGGGATAGTTTACCGCATACAATAAAACAGGTGTAAAGGATGTTTCATGAAAGAAGGCATTATTTCCGTAAACAGAACCCGCCTTTGATTCTTTAATGCCAGTTACGGCGCAAATATCTCCCGAAAGCACTTCATTTACGCTTTCATACTTATCCCCTGAATATATCCTTATTTCGTTAACTTTTTCCTCATTTAAAAGATCTTTAACCCTTAAAGAGCCACCCGTTATTTTTAAATGAGTCAATCTGTTTCCGTTTTTATCTTTTGATATTTTATAGCAAAGCGCTCCGAATGAATCAGGATATGCTTTACTCTCCGAGTATTCACACAGAGTGTCCAAAAGCTCATCCACGCCTTCCATTTTTAAAGCAGAGCCAAAACACACAGGAAATATTTCGCAGTTAAAAACAGCCTTCCTTAAATTATCCTTTGATATAGCT
Organism: Lachnospiraceae bacterium; assembly: GCA_024680435.1. Lineage (GTDB taxonomy): Bacteria > Bacillota > Clostridia > Lachnospirales > Lachnospiraceae > UBA1258. The sequence goes on along the minus strand of JAILCK010000121.1, from coordinate 29,809 downwards.
TCTGTAGACAAGAATTCGTTAAGCAAAGCTTCGTTTGCCGTTGCTGCCTCTTCATAGAACTCTTCATTACAAGGATTAGAAAAATCTATTACTTCGTTTGAAAGTTCTTTCTTTAAATTTTCAAGTATCCTTTCTTTTGGCAAATCGGATAAATCAATTTTATTTACAAATATAAAAGTAGGGATGCCTGCTTTTCTAAGAAGCTTCCAAATAGTTTTTGTGTGCGCCCTCACTAAATCCGTAGCGCTTACTATAAGTATTGCTTCATCCAAAACAGAAATGGTTCTCTCCATTTCTGCGCCGAAATCTATATGTCCGGGAGTGTCCACCATAATAAACTGCGTGTCTTTATAGTTTAGGCGCGCAGTCTTTGAAAAAATGGTTATTCCACGTTCTCTTTCATATTTGTCGGTATCAAGAAAGCTATCCTTGTTATCAACTCTTCCGGCCTTCCTAATGCTACCCGCTTTAAACAAAAGCCCTTCCGACAAAGTTGTTTTTCCGGCATCAACATGTGCCAGAATTCCAATTGCGATTTTCTTCATGTAAAGATTGTATCATAAGAGGGCTCTATCTGCTTCTTTTCTTTTAAGAATAAAGCATTTATAATTTTACTTATGAAAAGAAACGTAACCTTTGAAGAAATATCCGACAATAAAAAATACACTCATGATGATTTGGCAAAAATCTCTTGCAACGGATGCTTAAACTGCCACGAATGCTGTGATTTTACGGATGATACCATTCACCTTAATCCCTATGATATCTTCCTTCTTTCCAAAAACCTTAATCTAAGTTTTGAAGAAATGCTTGGAAAATACATTGATTTAACGGTGATTGATTATGTGGTGACTCCTTACTTAAAAAAAGATGAATCATCAAAAGCCTGCGTGTTTTTAAATAGTGAGGGACGTTGCAATATACATACTTTTCGCCCCGGATTTTGCAGGATGTTTCCCTTGGGTAGAATTTATGAAGATGACGGGGATAGTTTTAAGTATTTTATCCAGGTGCACGAATGTCCCTATCCAAACAAGTCAAAGGTCAAGATAAAGCAATGGCTTGGAATTGAAAATATTTCAAAATACGAAGAATATGTGCTAAGCTGGCACAATATTTTAAAAAACATTACGGAATGTGCTAATGATAACCCTGATTTACTAAATGCCGTAAACACTAAACTATTAAGTCTTTTCTTTGTAATGCCCTACTCTTACGAAGAAGACTTTTATGATCAATTTAAGGAAAGACTAAATACATGGAGCAAATAACAGAAAAAGTAATACTTGTTGGAATTGATTCAAATGAAGGCTTTGATGAGGAAGCTTCTTTGGAAGAGCTTAAGCTCTTGGCAAAGACTGCGGGTGCCGAGACTCTTGGCACCATAATTCAGGCAAGAGAAAACGTTCATCCCACAACATATATCGGTAAAGGTAAAATTTTGGAAGTAAAAGAAGCCATCGATAATCTTGGCGCCACAGGCGTTATTTTTGATGATGAGCTTACTCCTTCACAAATGAACAATCTATCAAAAGAGCTTGATACAAAGGTAATGGACAGAACGGTTTTGATTCTTGATATTTTTGCTTCAAGAGCAAATACCGCAGAAGGAAAAATCCAGGTTGAGCTTGCTCAGCTTCGCTACTCTCTTACAAGACTTGCGGGATACGGAAAATCCATGTCAAGGCTTGGCGGTGGTATCGGCACAAGAGGTCCCGGTGAATCAAAGCTTGAATCCGACAGACGTGTAATAAGAAACCGAATTTCAAAATTAAAGAAAGAGCTTAGCGAAATAATTAAGCATAGAGACGTTAAAAGGTCCCAAAGAAAGCGAAACAACATTCCCGTGGTATCACTTGTTGGATACACAAACGCCGGAAAATCCACCCTTTTAAATACATTAACAAATGCAGGGGTTCTCTCGGAAGATAAGCTCTTTGCTACCTTAGACCCCACCACAAAGAAATTTGTTTTACCAAGCAAAGAAACGGTTCTTTTAACAGACACCGTAGGTTTTATAAATAAGCTTCCCCATCACTTGATTGAAGCTTTTAAAAGTACTTTGGAAGAAGCAAAATACGCTGACATTATTGTGCATGTAGTGGATGCTTCAAATCCGGAAGCCTACAATCAGATGGAGGTCGTTTATAAAACTCTTGACAGTCTTGATATTCATTCTAAGCCTGTCATCACTTTATTTAATAAATGTGACCTATGCCACGATAAGCCTGCACTTAAAGATATAAACGCCACTAAGTCTTTAAATGTATCTGCTATAGATATAAACACTCTTGATAGTTTTTCAAAAGCTATAGAAGAAATACTTTCAGACAGAAAAATCTACTTTGAAAAGCTATATTCCTTTAATGAAGCAGGTATAATTCAAAGAATAAGAAAAAGCGGTCAGCTTTTAAGTGAAGAATATAAGGAAAACGGAATATTCGTTAAAGCCTATATTCCAAAAGATCTTGTGGGCCGAGTATAAATAATAAAGCCTTTCCGATTCAATCGGAAAGGCTTTTATTTTAACCTATAGATTCAATTATTTTTCCTGCCACATATACACCGCTTGCAGAGGCATGCGAAAGAGAATGCGTCACTCCGCTTCCGTCTCCTATGATGTATAAGCCCTTGTAGCTTGTTTCAAGATTTTCATCAAGCTTAACTTCCATATTATAAAACTTAACTTCTACTCCGTATAACAATGTATCGTCGTTTGCTGTACCGGGAGCAATCTTATCAAGAGCATAAATCATCTCGATAATACCGTCTAAGATACGTTTGGGAAGAACAAGGCTTAAATCGCCGGGGGTGGCATCCAATGTGGGGCGAATGGTGCCCTCCTCTATTCTCTTTGCATTTGAACGTCTTCCTCTTTCAAGGTCACCGAAACGCTGTACGATTACGCCGCCACCAAGCATATTGGAAAGGCGGGCAATAGATTCACCATATCCGTTTGAATCCTTGAAAGGCTCTGAAAAGTGCTTAGAAACAAGTAAAGCAAAGTTGGTATTCTCTGTCTTCTTTGAAGGATCTTCAAAGCTGTGTCCGTTAACCGTCACAATACCGTTTGTATTTTCATTTACCACTATACCGTTTGGATTCATACAGAAAGTTCTGACGGCGTCTTCAAACTTTTCGGTACGATAAACGATTTTGCTTTCATATAAAGCGTCTGTAAGATGTGAAAAAATTGCTGCCGGTATTTCCACTCTTACACCTATATCCACACGATTTGAAAGAGTGTCTATATTTAACTCCTTACAAACCTCTTCAATCCATTTGCTTCCGCTTCTTCCTACAGAAACGATACACTTCTTGGCTTCAACGTACTCGTCTCCGTAATAAACTTTGTATCCGTCTTTTTCGGCTTCAATCTTTGTAACGGGGGTTCTGAATCTGAATTCAATTTTATCCTTCATCTCGTTATAAAGATTTTCAAGAACGATATAGTTAATATCGGTTCCCAAATGTCGTACGCTTGCATCAAGAAGAGTAAGCTTATTCTGCATGCAAACTTTTTTAAACTCGCTTCCTGCGGTAGAAAACATCTTTGTGCCTTCGCCGCCGTGTGACATGTTGATATCATCAACGTATCTCATAAGTTCCAAAGCTTTATCTTTTCCGATATATTGATATAAAGTACCGCCAAAATCATTGGTGATATTATATTTTCCGTCTGAAAAAGCTCCCGCTCCTCCAAAGCCGTTCATAATGGCACATGTAGGACATTTAATGCAGGATTTAACCTTTTTACCATCAATAGGGCAATGACGCTTATCCAAAGGATTTCCGGTTTCAAAAACCAAAACCTTTAATTTAGGTGCCTTCTTCATAAGCTCGTAAGCACTGAAGATTCCTCCGGGACCTGCGCCGATTATCACAACATCATATTTCATAAATATATCTCCCAAAACTTATGTTTTTTACTCAGTAAGTATACCATAAAAAAACTCACCGCAACAGACTATACTTTAGTACGTTGCAGTGAGTTTTTCAATAGATTTAAAAATTATTTTTGATAAACTCTGTGGCCTCCGAACAATATCTTATTTCCGTAAGCATACATAGGGTCTAAAACGATTTTTGTCTGATAATCGACCGCTTCACCCCTTATTAATGCTTTATGATTGATACAGTAAACCGGTTCTTCTTCAAGATGCCTCTTTATATTTTCATTGGATAATTTATCCATAAACCAATCTCTGTCATTTGGAAGAATATACTTATCGCAAAGCCTAATCTTAAATTCCTCAAATCCTCTTTGAGTGGCCGCCTGAAGCCATCCGTCTTCTTCTCCCTGAGCTTCATACACATCTATGTTGTCATCGTCTAAATCCACAAACAAAATGCTGTTAAAGTCTGACACAAACGCGGCTATAACCGAAGCCTGTCTCTTAATAAGCTCCTTATCCGCCAATACATTTACATCATCGTTATATTTTAAGATATCTAAAAACCATTTACTCTCGGGAAGTTTGATTCCGCCTTCAACATATCCTTTGATAAGTTCAAAAGTAGCCATCATGAAGCGGATAATAACTTCAATAGTATTTCCCTTGCAGATTTTACCCTGGAGCTGTGCGGCTCCAACGGCGTCAAAGAGCTTAGATTCTTTAACTAATCTTCGAAGTGTATCTTTAGCGCTTTGAGGCACATCTTTTGCAGTGATTAATGAAGATATAAATTCAGCCTTTAAGTTACCTGAAGTAATGCAGTTTTTAAGTTCATCCACTATTTGAAGAAGCATCTTTTGAACATCATCACAGTCTATGAGCAAGAGTTCAAAATTAGCCATGTAAACAAGGACATCATTGTAGATATCCTCTTTAGATTTATATAATTTACCAAGTTCTTTTTCGCTTATGCCAAAAGAAATGGCTATGTCTTTTAAAGAAGTGTTGGTATATCCTTTTTCACAAAAAAGCTTTCCGGCGTCATTTAACAACACGTCAGTATCTAAGCCCCTCTTAATATCATCCTCCCATAATACTTGGTTAGACATTTACAGATACCTCCTATGCTCATGGTAGCAAAGCAAGGTTTTTTGAAAATTAAAAAGCAATTGCCCAATTATTAACCTTAAAACAGGCAAAAAGATAACCCCAAATCAAAATGATTTGGGGTTAACAAATTTACTTTGCGTAATCAGTTACTCTGGATTCACGAATAACGTTTACCTTTACCATACCGGGATATTCCATCTCGTCTTCGATCTTCTTAGCAATATCTCTTGCCAAGATGACCATATCGGCATCGGTTATCACATCAGGAACTACCATTACACGAACTTCTCTACCTGCCTGAATGGCAAATGACTTTTCTACACCTTTGAAATTGTTGGATATTTCTTCTAATTGTTTTAATCTTGTTGTGTAAGTTTCAAGAGTATCGCGTCTTGCGCCCGGACGAGCTGCGGAAATAGCATCAGATGCCTGAACTATGCACGCAATCAATGACTGAGGTTCAACATCACCGTGGTGAGCTTCCACTGCATTAATAACAATCGCTGACTCTTTATACTTCTTACAAAGTTCAACACCAAGTTGAACGTGGGTACCTTCCATGTCATGGTCAACAGCTTTACCGATATCATGCAATAATCCGGCACGCTTTGCGATTCTGACATCAAGGCCGATTTCAGCTGCAAGTAAACCAGAAAGCTGAGCAACTTCAATAGAATGTTTTAAAGCATTCTGGCCGTAACTCGTTCTGAAACGCATTCTACCAAGAAGCTTAATAAGCTCCGGATGAAGTCCGTGAACACCGACTTCTATACAAGCGGCTTCACCTTCTTCACGTATCATGGTTTCAACTTCTTTCTGAGCCTTTTCAACCATTTCTTCGATTCTGGCAGGATGAATACGTCCGTCCACAATCAATTTTTCAAGGGCAATTCTTGCAACTTCTCTTCTGATGGGATCGAAGCCTGAAAGAATAACTGCTTCGGGAGTGTCGTCGATAATAAGATCAACGCCTGTAAGAGTCTCGATCGTACGAATGTTACGACCTTCTCTTCCGATAATTCTTCCCTTCATCTCATCGTTAGGAAGCTGAACAACAGAGATTGTAGCTTCGGATACATGATCGGCGGCACATTTCTGAATGGCACCAACAATGTAGTCCTTTGCCTTTTTGTCTGCTTCTTCCTTGACTTTCTGCTCCATATCTTTGATAAGTTTAGCAGATTCGATTTTTACATCATCTTCAACAATTTTTAGTAAGTGTTCTTTTGCCTGTTCAGAGGTTAAACCTGAAATTCGTTCAAGTTCCTGTACGCGCTCTTCGTTAAGTTTGGCAACGGCTTCTTTCTCCTTTGCCAAGCTTTCTTCCTTTGCAGTAAGGCTTGCTTCCTTGCGTTCGATAGCCTCGGTCTTACGATCGATGTTTTCTTCCTTCTGCTGAATTCTGCGTTCGTTACGCTGAATCTCAGCTCTCCTTTCCTTGATTTCGCGGTCTAAATCATTCTTTGTACGAATTGATTCTTCCTTGATTTCAAGTAAACTTTCACGTTTTTTGGATTCTGCTTCACGAAGGGCTTCATCAATAATCTCGCGTGCCTTAGCATCAGCATTGCCGATTTTAGCATTAGCTTCTTTAGTACGCTTAGTGTTGTTTAATACTATTAATAAAGCTGCAAGGATGGCAACAACTGCAATGGCCAGAAAAATCCAATCGATTCCGGTCATACAGGAGCACCTCCTTATTTATTTTATTGTAATAATATCAATTAAGAATGCGAACATTCCAATAAACATTTCACAACATATAAAGTGTACTCAAAAAACCTAGTTATGTCAAGCAGTTCCACCCCCTTTCGGAAGTGGAACTGCCTTGAAAGTCCTTATTATAGCTTATAAAATCAACTGTTGAGAAGTTCTTCCTTAATGTCGTCGATTGTGATAACCTGTCCCCTTAATCTGGACTGTTCGGCCGCATACGCCATGATGTGGCTTTCGATGGACTTATCTATTGAAGACTTGCTTTCTTCGTTGTTTTTATAGATGTTCATAAAGTCCATTGTAAGTCTGTAGTCTCCGCCACCATGGAATCCTTCCTCACTTACGACTTTGAAAGTACGTGTCTCACCTTCATAGAATGAATTTGAGGAATACTTTGTAACCGTGATTTCTTCGGTTGCATCGTCGCCGTAAATGTCACCGTTTTCACACATTACCTTTATGGTTCTGTGCATCTTATTGGTAAGACCCGACAAGTGGAAAGTTGCGGTTACACCATTTTCAAATTCAATGGTGGTAACCTGATTGTCACATACGTCATTATCGCATTTAAATACGCAACGTCCGTAAGGACCCTCAGCCAATGCCTTCATAATTCCTTCTTCAGTCTGATCGCTTGTAAGTACGGTTGCCGGCCAGTCACCCTTGATGGGAAGGTAAGCTTTTCTTCCGTCAAATCGACAAGTATCGCTTACAGGACAGTTGACGCATCTGTCTGCGCTGCCCTTTGGAGCGTTCTCTTTTGTAAAATACTTTAATGTTCCGAAAGAGGAAATCTTTTTAGCGTTACTTCCGATAAGCCATACAAGGATATCCATGTCATGACAGGATTTCTGCATGATAATGGGGCTTGAAAGCTTACTGTTACGCCAGTTACCTCTTACAAAAGAATGTGCCATATGGAAGTTTCCGACATTCTCCGCATGTTGCACGGTTACAACCTTGCCAAGCTCTCCCGAATCAATTATTTCTTTGATTGCAGAAAAGAACTTTGTGTATCTTAACACGTGGCAAACTATGATTTTAACGTTGTACTTGTGCGCTTCTTGCTGAATAAGAAGGCATTCCTTGGGATCGGGAGAAATGGGTTTTTCAAGTAAAATGTCGTATCCTAAGGAAATTGCGCGCATGGTCTCAACAAAATGATCTTTATCCATGGTTGATATAATTACGGCATCCGCAACTTTACCAAGAGCAAAGAAGTCCTCCACATTTTCAAACACAAATTCGCTTGGAATATTGTATTTCTTTGCTGCGATGTCTCTCTTTTCTTTATCGATGTCAACCACCGCAATTACTGATGAATCTTTGCTTTCATGAATATATTCGGCATAAACGTTGCCTCTCATTCCTGCTCCGATCAATGCTACTTTCATTTCTTACTGCCTTTCTTTTTTAAGATTACAAATACTGCAGCTACTATAGCTAAAACCGCAACAGCTGAAATTGTTGCAATCAATGCTACATTACTCTTCTTTGCATCTTTATTTTCTGTGATTTGTGCGCTTTCAGCATCAGTCTCGCTTACTACTGTCTTTTCGTCTACTACATTGAAACTGTAAAGCTTATATAATCCTTCTTCGTCTTTATCAGCCATCGCAAGACTTATTGTCTGAGCATTCGCGTCGCTTGTCTTCATAGAAACGAATAAGGTATATTCACCGTTATTAAGTGAATCGGGAATAGCGATTGTTGACTCTACGGATGACTTTCCGGGAAGCCATGTTGTGGTGTCGGTATCAACACTACCTTCATAAACCACCTTTCCTTCACTATCCTTTATGAAAAGTGTAACGTCACAATCATAGTAAATGGGTGCAACGCCTGCGTTGTTCCATACCATCTTTACAGGTATTTCTTCGCCTCTTAAAGCTTCTGTAATCTTGGTGATGGAAGCAAGGTTATATCTGTAACCCATTGTCTTAAAGAAGGTTTCGATATTGTATCTGAAATCTTCATAAGTCTCGTCTCCTACCTTAAAGTCACATGCCGAGCAAGGGCCAAGCCATGTTGTGTGGCTGTCTCTTATCTGTTTTAAGACATCCACTACATTTTCGGTAAGAGCGTTGGTTCTAAAGTCACCGTTTGCAAATTCACCGCCTGAGAAGTTTAATTTCCACCATTCAGGCATCTTTGAAGCTTCGATATCTTCTTCTGTAGAACCGGGCATGTCGGTATTTCCGCTGTTTGCCCATTCAAGGAATGTAGGTGTGCCGCCATCGCTGGTTACACCAAAGATATCATTGTATAAGCCCCAATTGTTTACTGAAGCCAATTCGTAAGGCTTTCTGATACCAACCTTTACATTCTTAAAGTAGTCTGCATAAGGCTGCATATACTGCTGTGCCAAAGCGGGATCCGGGAATTCACCGGTTCCTGTAGGCCATGTATGGAACTCTGCCCAGTGTCCCAAACTACCTACTTCCACATATGCACATACAGAAGGATCGTCGTATCTTTCAGCCAAGGCTTTAACAACATTTGAATGGTATTCTAAAAGCTTAGGGCTCTTATAGTTTGGTGAGAAGCCGCATCCGCCGAGTAAATCAAGAATTGTCTGTCCAACGTAGAAGGTTCCTGCTCCTTCACCTTCCGCATTTTCTTCTTCAAGCTCGTCATAAAGCCATGTAGGAATATCCATTCTCTTGATATTTGGATCGCCGTTTTCAACATTGGGGTTATCCATTACAAAACGAAGAACCATTCTGTCGCCGCGTGCTTTCCACTTATCAAATTGATACTGCTCTTCGATGGCATCGAAATCGTACTTGCCTTTTTCTTTTTCAAGTTCACTCCACTTAATATCTACATAGATAAGATTGTGAGGAGTAGCAATGTTATCGATGTCACCTTCGTTGATATCTGCCCATCCGACCCAGCCTTTAAAAGGATTGTTAAATACCTCAAATGATTCTCTGGGGTAGAATAAATTCTCATCTCTTTCAATTTCAACCTTCTTAGAGATTGTAAGAAGTCCTGTTTCCGGAAGCACATATTCATCTCCGTTTACCATGATGGCTACCGAAACTGAGGAAGGATTGTCTATCATATCAAGATAAAGCTGCATAAGGATGCAATCCGTATCGTAGTATTGATATACGCTTACGCCTTCTTCTGCCTTCTTATTGTCACCTTCTACTTTATAAAGAGTTCCCCTTTCGACTACGTATGAAATACCTTCATAGTTTCCATACTTAAATCCGGGTTCATTTGTCTTTATAACGTATACAGCATCTGTTGAAATATCTTCTTCGGCGGTAAAGATTGTAAACAATCTGTCCTCCGACAAAACACCTGATAAATTCAAATTATTTTCATGTCTTGCAAAGTTACCTATTCTTTCCCAATCATCAAAAGAATTATCTTTGCAATCAACAGAACACTTTGTGTTGTACTTTGGAACTAAAGCAAAGCCTCCGTTCTCTGTGTCTCTCTTTGGAGTAAATCCTTCGGGAGTGAGACGTTCATAAGTTTCTTCGTCTGTCTGGCAGTCGTTTCTGTCGATACATACATAGAAATCATCTGAAATAGCTGTTGCAAACTCTTCCAATGCACTTATGGGAACAATGTATTCTGCGCAGTACTCTCCGCTTACACCTGTAGGTGCAAATACCTTTTCATAGCCATCTGCATACTGCTTTTTCATGTTCCATTCAAGGTTTACAAGTTCACTTGTAAAGAACAATTCAAGGTTTCTGTTTTCACCGTATGAATTCCAGTCCTGAACAAGTACATCGCCTGTGTTATCATGAGCGTAACCTGTGTGATTAAATCCGGTTCTTGGATCGTTATCTATGCCTATAAACAAGCTTGTGGTATAAGCCGCAGAGCTTTCGGGATTTGTAACGCCCTCAATGTAAGTCATTACATAAAGGTTTTCGTTATCTCTTATTGCATAGAGATCACCAAGGGAGCCTTCACCTTCACCTATAGGTTCGATTCCATCCCAGTCAGAAGGTTCACCGTCGATTGTAATCTTAGGTGCATCCTCTTGCTTGGGAGAAGTGATTTTAAGCATTTCTCTTCCTAAGTCAGGAAGAAACTCTCCGTCTGCTTCGACTGAAATGTAGAATTCAGAGGGCTTATCGCCTTCTGTTAAAACCTCAATGGGAATCTTTATTTCCATTCCGGTTTTATCTGTATAAAAGTCTTCACAAGGGGTTCCAAGGTCAACCTTCTTGTTGCCTTCCATTTTGTAAACGGTACCGTTTGCTTTAACCTGGTAGCGGATATTTTCACCGTTTTCCCAGATGTCGCTTTTATCGGTACCTGCATTTGTATTTGTCTTTACATAAACTGTGTAGTTTGAGTCAAATCTCTTACCGCTTACGTTTATGTATAAGAATTCTCCGTCAGAAAAGCCTCTTAATTTTGTGAGGTTTGAATTCTTAAATACCGCATCGTAGTCTATAGCATCCCACTGAGACTTTACGCCCAAGAATTCTTTAGATGCTTCAAAGGCTGCAAGTTCGTTTTCTGTAAGACCTACGATTTCTTCCGATAAAACATCTTCCAAAGCAGGAATATCGTAATATCCGTTTGCTTCTTCGGGAATCATGGCTACATCCACCCAATCATGGACCTTTGCTGCATGTATGCCAATCTTTTCAGCCCCGTCAAAAGCATCTATTGGAACGGCAAATTCAAGAACCGACTTGTCAGAGGATGTGGCGTCTATAACCTGAGCGGTGGTTCCTTGCAAACTTTCCCACTCACCGTCTGTTCCTTCGTATTTATAGAGTATATCGGTTTCCAAAACATACTCGGCGCCGTTGCCAAGCAAACTGTCTGTGTTATTTCCGTTAGTTTCAAAATAAATATGCCAGGTATCAAAATCCGAAGGATTTGAAACCTCCATTTTTCCGTAAACAAACTCCTCTGTAACAAAAGCTGAAAGCTTCGGGATCTGCCCACCTCCCATATAAAGAGGAGTAATATAAAGCCAATCGCTAAAGTCGCCATCCACTGTTATGGCAACGTCCCCATCAAGCGCATAAGAGTCAATGGAATTACCTGAAAAAATGCCGCAAACAAGTACCAAAGCCAGCGCCAGGGCTACTACCTTCGTTATTATTTTTTTCATATATTGTTATCCCATCTCAATACCAAAGTAAAATGAGTAAAAAAAGGACAGGCAGGATATTTTATCGTGCCTGTCCACAGTTTTAGTGCTGATATCCGTTTGTCTTAAAGTATTCGTCTAACTGTCTCTGTACTTCTGCAACGTATTCATCAATACCTGCATCTTTTAAGTGCTCTAAGGCAACAGGGTATGCTGTATCAAAATCAACATAACCGCATTCGATAGGCTGGAATTCCTTCTGAGCAACTTCGTTAACAGCTGTTTCGATTTCTTTTACGTTAGAGTTATCAAAGTGGAATGCAATAACATCAGATGTCTTTGCATTGTCATCCCATGAATTGTAGCTTTCGATAAAGTCTTCAGATGTGTCTGATGTAAAGAGTGTGTAGTTAGCATTTCTGAACATCCATTCATAGAAATAACCTTCGAAGCTGGGATCCTTTAATTCGATTCTTCCGTCTACGATGTTGTAGTTTTCGCCTTCAGGTCCGTATAAGCAGAAAAGGTAGTTAGCCTGATCTTTATACATCCAGTTTAAGAACTTCATAGCACCGGCGGGGTTAGCTGCGCTGTAAGGAACACAAAGAACTTCACCACCACATGCTGTGATGTACTTGTCTGCTGTAGGGTTAAGGAGGTAAGATTTAAGCTTTGCATCGGGAGCATTTGCTCTTACAGAAGAAATAATTTCATTTTCCTTACCAAGTGAACCTTCTACCCAAATGTATGTACCCTGCTGGATACGAGAATCACGTTCGTTGTAGTTTGTTGTAAGTTCATCTTTGTATAAGCCTGCTTCGTACATTGACTGGTTGAACTTTGCAACTTCTTTGAATGCTTCTGTTTCATAGTAGTCATATGCTTTTCTTGTGTCTTCGCCGTATACTACTGAATCAGCGTAAGCACACCATGTGTACTGTTCGTCTGCAAAGTAACGTGTAAGGGGCTTAAAGATAATGTCTGCAGGTCCCTTCATATCGGGATACTGTTCAGCAACCTTTGTTGCATATTCCTTAAGGTCATCTGCTGTCTTGATGTCTGACATACCAACGCCTTCAAGAAGGTCTTCACGTACGCAAACAAGCTGGAACATACATGATGAAGGAGCATATGCTGAAGGAATACCATACTGTTTTCCGTTAACAACACCACCTGCCAACTGTGACTTAGGAATAACCTTTAACATATCAGGGCAGTTGTCCTTAATGAGGTCATCCAAAGGCTGACACTGTGACTTGTTTACCATTGTTGAAATATCGGGAAGTCCATCCCAATAAAGGTCAATTGTCTGGTTTGCAGCAAGCATAACGTCTTTCTGTTCCCAGTACTGATCCCATCCCTTGTAGATGAGCTCAACTTCAATTCCGACTTCACTCTTAAGTCTGGGATTAAGTTTGTTGTTGATGAAGTCTGACATGCTGTCTGTTTCTTCACCGGGATAAAGAATAACAACCTTGTCTGAGCTTCCACCCTTCTTTGCTCCACAACCCGCCAAAGTGGAAACAGCCATTACAGTTGCCATGCAAAGAACCAAAAACTTCTTCATTTTTTTCATTTTTTGCTTTCCTCTCTCTTTTTATTCTTTAACCGCTCCGGACATGATACCGTCTACAAAATACTTTTGAACAAACGGATATAAGAAAATAACAGGTCCGATAACGATAACGGTTACGGCCATCTTTACTGTCTCTGACGGAAGCTTTATGTTAGCTGCGGCTCCCGAAGGAACTCGTCCGCTTGAGATAGCATTGATGTTTGATAGGATGTTGTACAAAAAGTATTGGAGGGGGAACTTTTCTCTGTCGTTTACAAACATCAAAGCATTCCACCAATCGTTCCAGTAGCAAAGCGCATACATAAGGCCTACGGTTAACATAGCCGTCTTGCAAAGCGGGATTGCTATTGACCAATAAATTCTGTAGTAGCTTGCTCCGTCAAGCTTTGCTGATTCATAAAGTGACGGAGGAACAGCTGAAAAGTAGGTTCTCATTAAGAACATGTTCCAGACACTGAACAAAGAAGGAATAACCAATGCTCCGTAAGTGTCCATCATGTGATACCAGTTAACGCAAACGTAGTACCAGGGAATAAGTCCTGCAGAGAATATAATTGTGAAATTGCAGAAAAATGCAATTGCGTTTCTGTACTTAAGTTCTCTTATCGAAAGAGCGAAGGAAATCATACTTGTGATAATCATTGAAAGAAGTGTACCTATGATTGTGATGCAAATCGTTACCACATATGATTTCAAAATTCTCGCACCGCTGTGGGCGAATATGTAAGTGTATGTGTCAAACGTAAAGTTTCTCGGAATAACCGAATAACCGTCTCTTGTTACAAGGAAGTTATCCGAAAAGGATACACTTAAAACCATTATCAAAGGATAAAGACATACAACGGCAATAAATCCTATGAAAAGATATGCAAAGATAAGTACCGCTCTGTCTGAGGCTGAACGTCTTTTCATTAAAACAGTCCCTCCCCTTCATTTACTTTTTTGGCTAACTTATTCGCAGTTGTAACCAGGATGAGTCCCATTACAGACTGGAAGAAACCAATCGCCGTGGTGTAAGAGAATCCCAAGGATCTCATTGCCGAATATACGTAAGTATCAATAACGGCTACCGAATCGTACAAAAGTGAGTTGTTACCTACAATACCGTAAATCATACCGAAATCTCCGAAGAAAATTCGGCCGATACTCATGAGGGTAAGTACCACTACCGTAGGCTTTAACATAGGCACCGTAAGATGTATTGTCTGCTGGAACAAATTTGCTCCGTCAACCGATGCCGCATCATATAAAGATGCATCAAAGTTTGACGTTGCAGCAAGATAAATGATTGAGTTATATCCACACCATTTCCATATATCCGCCGTGATGATAATAGGCTTCCAGTATTTTCCATCCGCATACCATCTTATCTTTTCAAGTCCGTTGCTTGTAAGGATTCTGTTTACAAGTCCGGTGTCCGAAGAAAAGAATGCGTAAACGATAGCACCTACAACAACCCATGATAAGAAGTAAGGAAAAAACATTGCGCTTTGTGTAAACTTCTTAAAAAACTTACCTTTTACAAGGTTAAAGCAAATTGCTATAGTAATCGGAACTATTGTTCCAAAAATCAATCCCCAAAAGTTAATAACAAGTGTGTTCCAGATAACTTTCGGGCCCATTCCCGTACTTCCTGTAAAAAAGTACTTAAAGTTCTGTAATCCAACAAATCTGCTTCCGAAAATTCCGTCCCTTATGTTGTAATCCGTAAAGGCCATCCAAATGCCGACCATCGGGATGTAGCAAAACATAATAAGAAAAATGATTGCCGGAACGCACATCAGATAAAGTTGTCTGTTTTTCTTTAATTCCTTTCTCATTGCATGCCCCATTTTTCCATAAGATTATAAAAACTTAACTCATCTTCTTTTGTAAAATACTCTTTGTGATTAAGTGCTTCTTCTTTAAGAATCATCATTCCTGTTGTAAGGAAGCGTTCTCCTCTTAAAAGCCTTTCCTTAGCACCCTTTTGAAGAGTGGTTTTACAATCGGTATCCTTTAATATCGCATCCATTGTTTTGTATAAATGAACGTATAACATGGAACCGTCTTCACCGTCGCTGTATCTGAACATAAGATTTTGTACGTTAGTTATGTTCTTTCCTTTGCCGATGATGAATTCAAGTCTTTTATCGTAAAGCCAGCTTGAACTCCAAAATCCCTTCATATCGTGTTCGGGATAATACTTTTTAAAGAAATCAAGAGCAAGTTCCATCGAATTATGCATTCTTTCGGGCGTATAACCCTCACCACCCGGAATGTGAAGTGCTATAAGGAAGTCTCCTTGCTTAAGCACACATTCATATTCGTCTAAATCAAGGGTAACTCTTCTTTCTTCCGTAAATCCCACAGGATTCATGTAGTAGCCTGTAACTTTACCGTTTTCCTCGGTCTTATCCGTGGTGAATACATAATCGCTTTTAGCTTTTCTTTCAGAGTATTCATATCCTGAACCGGGGATTCTTTCTTCCGATTCCTTAGATTCCTCTTCTTCATCGCCATAATCAACGCCGCCCCATCTTAGGAGCTGACCTTCGGCGTCATACTTGGTGCCGCCATTGGGAATGCCCACTACCTTTCCGGTCTTTTTGCTTCTGTATAAGCTAAAGCCTTCGCCATGTTGATAAGGAATGAATAAAAATCTATCTAAAAGGAAAATCGTAAGCGTATAGAAATTTAACTTCCAAGGCATATCCAAAACATCAATCTTACCGGTCTCAATATATCTTGAAAGTTGATCCCTAATCATTCTGTGGGGAATATCTTCATAATATTCCTTCGGAATACCTCGTCTTAACATTTCCTTCTCTGCCATAGGTACGCATGCAAGTAGAATTACAAACGCATAAGCTTCATTGTATTTACCTAAGCAAGAAGGAATTAGTTCAGTGTAATTATCAATATCGTATTTGTTTCGCATGGAGCACATATCCCACACGAAAAATTTAGAAAAAAGCAAAACCTTTTCATCTTTTTCTATTGCATCAAGAGTTTCATCAAGGTAAGCTCTTTGATCCTTTGAAAGATTGTAAGGTGCAAGTAAAGCATTGTAGTAATCTCTATCAATTAAAGTTTTACTCTCATCAGGCTCATAGAGGCTGAATGCTTCGGTAAAACCTTTGGGCAGTTTATGCATTCCCACATACTGCACCAGTTCATTAAAATTTGTCATAACCTTTAACCAATACCGTTTATTTGCAACATTCTTGTTTCGTGATACACATAACGTAACACGTTAGATTTGTTACGTTAAGAGCGTAACATTTTTCGTTTTTTCGTTCAATGTTGATTTTTACTGTATTTTGTTCTGCATTTTTGTTAATTTTAACATAGGTTGTTTTTATATTTGTTACGTTAAATATTTGACAACGTAACAAAAATAAGATAGCATCAATAATAGAAACACGAAACAAGAATATATATTTTAAGGGAGCTACAATGAGCACAGTCAGAGATGTCGCGAGTCTGGCAGGAGTATCAGTTGCTAGCGTGTCGCGTGTACTAAACCATGACACTAAATATAAAATGACCCAGGAAACCCGTGAAAGGGTTTGGAAGGCCGTTGCGGAGCTTAACTATAAAGCGCCTACATCTTCAAAACAGCAAATGTCTATTGTAAAGAAGAATTCTACGCAAAAGGTGCCTTCCGTACATCGCTTCGGTTGCGTATTAAACGTTCGAGGCGGAAAATATACAGACCCTTATTATTTGTCTATTCTTTCAGGCTTTGAGAAAACGGTTATGGAAAAGGGCTACGAAATAGCCTTTATAAGAACCACCGAAGAATTGGAAGATCCGCAGACGCTTTACAACACGTTCCACGAAAAAATCAGTGGCGTTATAATAATGAATTCTTTGGATGATGCCATATTTAATCATTTAAAAGAACAAACTTCCTTTATTGTAGGAATCGATACAATACATTCTTCAATTGACAATATAGCTTACGACCACTTTGCTACAGCTACTATGGCTGTTAAGCATCTGGTGGATTGCGGATATAAAGAAATCGGATTTATTGGTGGTTTTGAAGAAGACTTAAAACACAGTCGACGTTTTAACGGTTACTACTCCGCTCTTCACAGATACGGGCTTCCCTTTAATGAAAAATGGGTGCTTCCCAGTAACTGGGATGAAAAGTATTGTGCAGGAAGAATAAAGAAAGCTTATAAAGAAGGGTGCCTTCCAAGAGCCTTCTTCGTAGCCAGTGACCTTATGGCAATATCGGTTTTAAGAACACTTTATGATTTAGGTTTAAATGTTCCTAAGGATGTTGCGGTAATCGGGTTATCAAATATCGAAATTTCAAAGTATTCAAATCCACCTCTTTCAACAATCTCCCTTCCCATTTATGAAATGGGACGCGTGGCTGCAAACGTATTGTTTGAAAGAATAAACGGAGACGATACCCCACCTAAGGTTATAAACCTTGGTGCAGAAATACTTAAAAGATCAAGTACATAAAATAAAGCCTTTGAGATAAACTCAAAGGCTTTTTATTTATTCATCTTTTATTGAGTTCATGGCCGAAAAGACCGTGTCCATATCAAATCCGCGTCTGTAAAAATAAGCAAGGAGTTTTTGCTTTTCTTCATAGGTTTCATTTCCTGAAAAGCCTCGCTTTTTAAGCGTCTTTAAAACAAGCTCGCTTTCATTAAATGAGGATTCGCTCCTTGACTCGGAAAATGAACCGTAAAGTTCATTGAAAGCACTGTCCAATGTCTCTTTAGCAATTCCCTTTTGAGAAAGCTTTAAATATATTTCTTTCTTAGTGTGTCTGTCCTTATCCTGAGTGATGTAATCAATGGCATATTGACGGTCATTAATGTACCCAAATGATTTGACGTAATCAATAGCAATATCAATTACATCGCCGGGGTATCCTCCCTCAATAAGCTTCTTTCTTAAATTATACTCGGTATAAGGCTTAACCTTTAAAAGATTCATGGTACGAAGCTTCGCACGCTTAGGAAGTACCGCTTCCTTAATCTGCTTATATACAGACTCAGGTAATTCCGTATTCTCTTTAAGCTTTAGAATCCTTAATTCGCCGTTATATAAAACAAAGCTCTCACCGGTATCCAAGAAAACCTTACTTCTGCTCTTGTTTACGCTTTGAATCTTCTCAATCAGCATTCTTTACAGCCTCTTCGGTGGGAAGACCGTGTGCGGCACGTACTTTTTGCTCTATTTCCTGCATAACAAGCGGATTGTCTTTTAAATACTGACGAGCATTTTCACGTCCCTGACCGATTTTGTTTCCTTCGTAAGCAAACCATGCACCGCTCTTATTGATGATGTCATCTTCAACAGCCAAATCAAGTACATCTCCTTCATGAGATATGCCTTCACCGAAAATAATATCAAATTCGGCTTCCTTAAAGGGAGGTGAAACCTTATTCTTAACTACTTTAACTCTTGTACGGTTACCGGTAACTTCTCCGGATGCCTTTAAAGCTTCCACTCTTCTTACATCCATTCTTACGGAAGCGTAGAATTTAAGGGCACGGCCACCGGTTGTGGTCTCGGGATTACCAAACATAACACCGAGTTTTTCACGAAGCTGGTTAATAAAGATAACTGTACAATTTGACTTACTGATAACTGCTGTAAGCTTTCTTAAAGCCTGTGACATAAGACGAGCCTGAAGACCCATGTGAGCATCACCCATATCACCGTCAATTTCAGCCTTGGGAACAAGGGCTGCAACAGAGTCGACTACAACAATGTCAATAGCACCTGAGCGAACCATTGTCTCTGTGATTTCAAGAGCCTGTTCTCCGTTATCGGGCTGTGATATATAAAGGTTATTGATATCAACTCCAATATTCTTTGCATAAACAGGATCAAGAGCATGCTCTGCATCAATAAAGCCTGCAATGCCGCCTCTCTTTTGAACCTCTGCTATCATATGAAGTGTAACGGTTGTTTTACCTGAAGATTCGGGACCATAGATTTCTATGATTCTTCCCTTGGGGATACCGCCGAGACCAAGTGCTATATCAAGGCTTAATGAACCTGTGGGAATAGTCTCAACATTCATCTGAGCCGCGGGATCTCCCAAGCGCATAACCGCTCCCTTACCATATTGCTTTTCAATTTGACCAAGCGCAGCATCAAGCGCGCGTAATTTTTCATCTTTTTCCATTAAATTTCGTCCTCCTGTTTAAGAACAAACGTTCTAAATAAAGAATAAAACATCTGTTCGTGTTTGTCAATCTTCTTTTGTAATTTTTTAGGATTTGTAAAAAGAATTTCTATGTAACATACTTCAAATCCTTGGTACCTCCTTATTAAATTATTCTGAGAATTAACGAAAGGATACGAAAGATTCTTCAGATGCATTCTGCTTAGACGGGATAACCCGCTTTGATATAATCGGCAAACGTTTAAAAGCCGTAAATACAATAATAAAAAGAAGCATGGTAAACACCACGCTTCTATTTTATTATATAATCCGTCTTTGTCAAGGTAAGTTAAGCATCTCTGAAGGTCATCTCGCTTAAATATTCAAGCATGCATTCTCTTACAAGCACCAAAGCCTGAGTGGTGGCCTTTGTCCTTACCTTGTTTCTGTCTCCGTTAAATCTGTATTCTTCCACTCTTGTCTTTCCGCATACATTAACGGCAATGTAAACAAGACCTGCGGGAACGCTTTCATCATTTGAATCCGCATATCCCGTTACTCCTATAAGCACATCAGCTTTAGGGCCTATGTCTATGTTTCTAACCATTTCACAGGCAACTTCCTTACTTACCGCAGTATATTTTTCAAGCGTTGCTTTCTTTACACCCGTAAGTTTTCTTTTAGCCTTATTTGAGTAAGTAATAAGTCCGTATTTAAATATTTCGGAGGCTCCCGGAACGTTAACGATACGGGCTGCCACCATTCCCGCGGTACAGGACTCAACGGTTTTAATCCTAAGATTAGCGCCTTTACATAAATCAACAACCGCCTGTTCCAAGGATACATCATTATGAGTGGTATATACGTTATTTCCAAAGCGCTGCTTTAATTCTCTTACCACCGGCTTAATAAGCTTGTTTGCCTCTTCCTCGGTTTCTGCGTTTGCGGTAACTCTTATATGAACTTCACCGTCATGGGCATAGGTCGCAATAGTGGGATTTGTCTGATTTTCAATCAAATCCATAATCTTAGTTTCGCAAATGCTCTCTCCTACGGATACCACTTTAACGGTTGATGTAACAAACACTTCTTTTGAAAGGCTTCTTAAGAAGGGTTCAACGCTTTCTTTAAACATAAGTTTTAACTCTCCCGGAGGGCCGGGAAGTAAAATCATATATTTATCGTTGTAAGGAATAATTACGCCGGGGGCCGTTCCGTTTGAATTATCAAGGATGATTGAATCCTTCGGAATCATAGCCTGCTTTATGTTGTTTGGCGTAAGTTCATATCCTCTTGCCTTAAATATTGCCTTTATATTGTCTTCACTTTTTTTATCAAGATAAAGCTCTTTACCCGCAATCTTTGCGGCAACTTCCTTTGTAAGGTCATCCTGTGTGGGGCCAAGGCCTCCCGAAAGGATAAGGATATCGGAACGAGAAAGGGCAAGCTCAATGGTTTCTTTTAGCCTTTCTGCATTGTCTCCAACCACTGTCTGATAGTAGTTTGATAAACCCAAAGCCGCACATTCCTTTGCCAAAAACTGCGCATTTGTGTTTACGATGTTTCCAAGCAATATTTCAGTTCCGACGCATACTATTTCAACAATTTTTCTGTCAGCCATTATTGTAAAGGTTCTCCGGTGTTAGGATCGAATTTAGGTGTGTTATCGGTTTCTTTATTCTCTTCTTTTGAAGGCTTAACTTCTTTATCGGCCGCAAACATTACATTCCAGTTCTTTACAACATAGTCAACCAAAGAAACTATTGTAAGAGTGATTGCCACCCAGAAAAGAATCATTGTAAGTTCCTTAAAGAAAGGAGCAACCGTGCTTAATTCATTAACTACTATCATTAAGCAGATTGCAATCATTGTGGTGGCTGTCTTAAATTTGCCCCACATGGAAGCCGCAATAACAACTCCGTTATCACTTGCAACAAGTCTGAAACCGCTTATAACAAACTCTCTTGCCACAACAATCAAAACCGCAATCAAAGCAACTATCTGGTTTGAGCACATTCTTTGTCCGCCGTCTACGATTAAAAGACACAAAAGTGCGGTTACAACCAAAAGTTTGTCAGCCAAAGGATCCATAAACTTTCCGAAGTTTGTAACAAGATTTCTTTTTCTTGCTATCTTTCCGTCAAGCATATCGGTTAAGCTTGCCAATGCAAAAATTCCAAGGGCTATGTAATTGTTGTAAGGAATAAATCCCGCCAAAATAAAGAACACAAAGAACGGGATCATGATCATTCTTAAAATCGTAAGCTTATTCGGTAAATTCATCTGTCGGTACCCCCATTAAATCATATTCTTTTGCCCCTGTTACCCGGGCCTTAATTATATCTCCTGACATTAACTGCTTTGATGTTTCCAAAAACAGATAACCGTCTACATTAGGAGCGTCTTTATATGTTCTGCAAACGTACACATTGTCTTCGGGAATGTGTCCTTCCACAAAAACATTTAAATCTCTTCCCACTTCTTCTTTGGCCTTTTCAAAGGAAATGTCTCTTTGAAGCCTCATGATGGAATCTCTTCTTATCTTCTTAATAAAATAGGGAAGCTGCTTATTTAACTTTTCAGCGGCGGTTCCTTCTTCCTTTGAGTAAGTAAAGACTCCGAGTCTGTCAAAGCGGATTTTCTTTACAAAGGCTTTGGTGGCAAGATGATCTTTAATTGTCTCTCCCGGAAAACCGGAAATAAGTGTGGTCCTTAAGCAAATGTCCGGAATCTTTTCACGAAGCTTTTTAACCAGAGAAACTATAGACTCAGAATCCGTTTTTCTTCCCATTCTTTTAAGCACTCTGTCAGCGCCGCTTTGAATGGGCATATCAAGATAATGAACTACCTTTTCATTATCTCTCATTTCATCTATTAAGTCATCAGTAATCTCTTCGGGATAACAATAAAGGATTCTTATAGCCTTTATGTCTTCTATCTTTGAAAGCTCTCTTAAAAGCTTTGGAAGGGATTTTTCTTTATATAAATCAATTCCGTAAAGAGTTGTTTCCTGAGCCACCAAGATTAATTCTTTGACACCGCCCTCAGAGAGTTTCTTTGCTTCATTAACAAGCACTTCCATTGGAACGGAACGGTAATTTCCCCTCATTTTAGGGATTGCACAATAGGTGCAATGCTTATCACAGCCTTCGGAAATCTTTAAATAAGCGTAATGGCCGCCTGTTGTAAGAAGTCTTTCTTTACCATATACAAGGGGCCCGTCTATGGGCTTTTTATACTCTTTTACGCTTATGCCTTTTTCAAAATTATCTTCTATATATTTTACCGCATTGACTATTTCATCTATAGCCATGGTACCCACAATGACATCAACTTCGGGAAGCTGGTCTTTTATTTCTTCTGTGTATCTTTGAGATAAGCATCCGCAGCAGATAAGGCCTTTTAGCCTCGATGTCTTTTTTAGGTTTCCCATTTCAATAAGTGTTTCTATGCTTTCTTTTTTGGCATCACTTATAAAAGAACAGGAATTAACTATGGCAATGTCGGCAAGTGTTTCATCGTCAACTATCTCGTGTCCCGCTTTAGAAAGCTCACCAAGCATCATTTCAGAATCCACAAGGTTTTTGTCGCATCCTAAGGATACAAAAAATATCTTCATTCGCACATACCTAAAACAAATGGGAAACACCTTTCGGCATTTCCCATTTCACCGATTATTATTCTTCTTCGCTGATAATTTTAATCTTTCCTTGATTTAATTCATCAACTGCAATGCTTAAAGGTTTCTTTCCTTCAGCTTCTACATAAGGTTCATCGCCTGCAACGATCTGACGTGCACGACGTGAAGTAGCCATAACGATTGAATAACGTGAGTTTACAACCTTGGCTTCGCCGGGTTCAACATCACTGTTTACAACTTTCATTAAATCTGAATATGAGGGATGTAACATTTTCTTTCTCCTTTATATATTGTTAAGCTCTGTCTTGATCTTAGCCATAAACTTTGATAAACGCTTTGTTGAAAACTTAGCGGCTTCTGCCATCTGGTGAAGCTCGGATACGGCTTTATCAAGATTGTCATTAATTACAAGGTATTCGTATTTATCAATACGCTCAACTTCTTCTTTGGCTCGAAGTATACGCTTTTGAATAACTTCCTCTGTCTCTGTGCCTCTGGCTCTTAATCTTTGAAGCAAAACGTCTATTGACGGAGGAGCCACAAAAACCATCAACGCGTCCGGAAACTTTTCTTTAATCTGCATCGCTCCCTGAACCTCGATATCAAGGATAACGCTCTTTCCATTTTTAAGCTGTTCTTCCACATAGGCCTTAGGGGTACCGTAGTAGTTTCCGCAATATTCGGCATATTCCACAAAGCCGTCTTCTTTGATTGCCTTCTCAAATTCTTCCCTTGTGACAAAGAAATAATCCTTACCGTTTACCTCTTTTTCTCTGGGGGCTCTTGTGGTCATGGACACGCTAAAAACGTACTCATCGTAATCTTTAAGCAATCTGTTTAAGATAGTACCTTTACCGGATCCCGAAAATCCCGAAATAACAATTAATAATCCATCCATAAATCTTTCCTTACTCAATGTTCTGAATCTGCTCTCTTACTTTCTCAATTTCTGTTTTAAGTTCAATAGCATGATTACTTGTGGCAAGGTCATTTGCCTTAGAAAGAATGGTATTTGCTTCGCGGTTCATTTCCTGGGCGATGAAGTCAAGCTTACGTCCGATGCTTCCGCCCTCTATCAAGGTTTTCTTCGTGGTTTCGATATGGCTTGTTAAGCGAACTATTTCTTCATCGATACAAACCTTGTCGGCAAAGATTGCAACTTCGGTAAGAAGTCTTCCTTCATCGACTTTAGTGTCGCCCAACAATTCTTTGATCTTTTCTTCAAGACCCTTTTTGTACTCTGCGATTATCTCCGGAGCTCTTTCCTTGATGTAGGCCACATGTGAAAGCATGTCATCAAGCTTATCAATCAAATCATTCTTAAGGTTTTCACCTTCTTTGATTCTGGCCTCAACGAATTTATCAGCTGCACCCTGAATGGCTTTCTTTAAGCCTGCCCAGATTTCATCTTCATCAATTTCACTTTCATCCATTGTGAAAACTTCCGGGTATCTTGAAAGGGTTGACACTCTGATATCGCAATCAAGATCAAATTCTTCGGACATCTGTTTTAAATACTTTAAGTACTCTTCGGCAACGTCTTTATTATATTTAATTCCGACGTTGTTCTCAGTGTAGTCTTCGTAGGTGATAAACACATCTACCTTACCACGCTGAATGCTGGTCTTAAGCTCGTTACGAATGGCTGCTTCAAAGAAATTAAGCTTCTTTGGCATCTTAATGGCCATATCAAGGTAACGATGGTTAACGGACTTAATTTCAACCGAAAATTTACGATTGACATCTGCATACTCCGCACGGCCGAAGCCTGTCATGCTTTTTATCATGATATTCTCCTAAAAATAGTGTGGTATGCAATCCTGCACTTTATGCCTAGTTGCATACCCTAAGTCATTATAGAAAATTTAGTAATAATAGTCAAGAAAAGTGAAGAAAAAAGCCTTATCATTTGAAAGAACATTGTGGTAATATATGGATATAATTTTTACAAAGGAAAACACTATGGCATTTGACGGAATAACGGTTGCTGCAGTTGTAAAAGAATTAAGCGATGCAACTTTAAATACAAGAATATATAAGATTTCTCAGCCTGAAGCAGATGAACTTTTGCTTACTATTAAGGGTAACTCTACCCAGTTTAGAGTTTTAATAAGCGCTAACGCTTCTCTTCCCCTTATCTATAAGACCGATGAAAACAAACCATCTCCCGTAAACGCTCCCACATTTTGCATGCTTTTAAGAAAGCATTTATCAAACGCAAAAATAATAAGCGTCACTCAACCGGGGCTTGAAAGAATAGTCGAATTTACCCTTGAACATTTAGACGAAATGGGTGATGTGTGCAGAAAGAAGCTCATAGTGGAGCTTATGGGAAAGCATTCAAACATCATATTTACGGATGATAAAGGAATCATTATTGATTCAATCAAGCATATATCCCGTAACATAAGCTCAGTAAGAGAAGTATTGCCGGGAAGAGAATACTTTATTCCAAAGACGGATGAAAAGAAAGAGCCTTTGGAAACGGATAAAGAAACCTTTGAGGAAATGATTAAAAACGCTCATCTTCCCCTTCAAAAGGCTCTGTATACAAACTTAACCGGATTTTCTCCCATCATGGCAAGCGAAGTGTCTTTTAGGGCAAATCTTGATTCCGATGCATCCACATCTTCTCTTTCGGATGCGGATTTAAGCAATCTATATGATGCCTTTTTTAGAATTGTAAAAGATATTAAAGAAGCAAATTTTGATTTTGAAGTAGTCTACGAAGGAAACACTCCCAAAGAATACTCATGCTTACCTCTTACAATCTACTCAAATTTAAGAAAGCAAAAGTATGAAAGCATAAGCGAACTTCTTATTGCATATTACAAAGAAAAAAGCACGGTTGTTCGCATTCGTCAAAAGTCAACGGATTTAAGAAAAATCACCCAGACTATATACGAAAGAAACGTAAAGAAATTAGACCTTCAGAATAAGCAGTTAAAGGATACGGAGAAAAAAGATAAATACAGAATATACGGAGAACTTATAAACACTTACGGCTATAACGTTCCCGCAAACGCATCTTCTTTTGAAGCCTTAAACTACTACACAAACGAAACAATAACCATTCCTCTTGATAAAGATTTAAGCGCCATAGAAAACGGCAAAAAGTACTTTGAAAAATATACAAAGCTTAAAAGAACCGCGGAGTCTTTAACAGAGATTATTAAAGACGTGCAGGAAGAAGTCACTCACTTAGAATCCATTTTAACGGCTTTGGACATTGCAGTTGATGAAAACGACTTGACTCAAATAAAGCAAGAACTGATGGATTCAGGATATATAAAGGCAAAATACACAAGTAAAAAAGAAAAAGTCACATCAAAGCCTTTTCACTATAAAAGCAGCGACGGATTTGATATTTACGTAGGGAAAAACAACTATCAAAACGACTGGCTAACCTTTGATTTTGCAAACGGAAACGACTGGTGGTTTCACGCAAAGAAAATGCCCGGTTCCCATGTAATAGTAAGGACAAACGGAAAAGAAGTTCCTGACAGAACCTTTGAAGAAGCCGCAAAGCTTGCCGCCTACTACTCTAAAGGAAGAGGAAGCGATAGAGTTGAAATCGATTATCTTATAAAGAAAAACGTAAAGAAACCCGCTAAGGCAAAGCCCGGATTTGTGGTTTACTACACAAACTATTCAATGGTTATTGACGATGATATTAAAAACCTTGAGCTTATTAAAGACTAAGCTCAAGGTTTTATTTTTAAAGTGTAAATATCATTTCGGGAAGCAATTGTTTCTTTCTACTCATTACTCCCGGCAAATCAAGGATGCCCGGTTCCAACGCTTCATAAGGCAAATGTTTAACGGATCTGTGGGTTGTTGTAAACAAAACACTGTTTTCACTCATGACATTTGTAATCATAAGTACGGCCCATTCAAGACCGTTCTTCTCTCTTACATCTTCCAAAGCACGAAGGTACTTACTCTTATATGTGTCAAGGTCTGCCAATGTGGTGACTTCAAGCTGTCCTATGCCAAAGTTTACGCCGCGCTCAGTGTATCGCTTAAAGTCTGAAAGAATAGCATTTTCAGGATTGAGGTTTGAAATGCTTTCCATATTGTTAAACATTGCATGGCCAAACTCTTTAACATCCACATTGCAAATTTCAGCCAGGGCTTTGGCTGCCGCAATATCAACCGCCGTTGTTGTGGGGCTTTTAAGCACCAAAGTGTCCGCCATCATTCCCGTAAGTAAAACCTTTGCGGTTTCTTTGTCAGGAACTATCTGGTTTCTTACAAACAATTGATACACTATGGTGCAAGTGCTTCCCAAAGGTTCTGCATCAATAAAAATGGGAAGGCTTGTCTTAATGGCATCAAGCCTGTGATGGTCTATAATTTCCAAAATATTTGCGGTTTCAATTCCCTTAATGCTTTGCTTTGGCTCATTATGGTCCATTAAAATAACGTTATATTTAGGAGCTTTTAAGAAGCATCTTCTTGTTACATAGCCTCTGAAAGCGTTTCCGTCAAATACCGCAAGGCCTCTCTTTGAAGATGTGGATAAAGACATCTTCGCTTCTTCAAAAAGGTCCGTACATTGAATGGGAGCTTCCTGCTTACTCATAACATCCTTTATGGTGGGAACCGAGTTTAAGTCATCTCCCTTTGATAATTTATCCATGTACCATGAAGAAATATCATCAACAGAAAGAAGGCCCAAAAATTCACCGTCTTCAAAGATTGGTACAACGGAAGGATTGGTCTTTTTATAATTCTTGGCAACTTCCGTAAGGGGCGCACTTGATTCGATTCTTTCGTCGTTTGTAAGCATAACATCCTTAACCTTCGGAAAAACATCTCCCATAAAAGGCGGGGGAGTTATGTTTAAAGAAGCCAGTATCTTTTTTGAGCTATCGCTTAAATGGCCGCATCTTACGGCAACATATTGGTTTTTGGGGTCAAGTTTTCTTTTTAAAACAGCATATGCATATGCTGAGCATACTGTGTCAAGGTCGGGATTTTTGTGACCTGTGATGTAAATAATCTTCATGCATCATCCTCCAAATTAATACCACCAATACATTTTATCTTTACTCTAGGCAAAAAAGACCCCCGATGTTTCGGAGGTCAATCATATGCGATAATCTTATCTTCTAAGGAAATCCGGAATATCAAGTGTAACAGGATCAACGTTACTCTTCATCTTCTCAAGAGGCTTCTTGAAAGCTTCCTGACTTATGGTAGGCTGAACCGGATTAGAAGTAGGAAGAACAGGCTTAACTGTGGGAGTGGTGTTTCCCTGTGTGGCAGCCACACGTCCCACAACACTTGCTCTCTCACTTACAGCCGATAAACCGGTTGCAATAACCGTAATCTTACAAGCTTCCTGATCGTCCTTTGAATAAAGGGCACCGAAAATAACGTTTACATCGTCGCCTGTGAGTTCACGAACGTAATCTGTTGCATCAGCAACATCTGCCATTGTGATATCACCGGAAATATTGATAATAACGTTTTTAGCGCCATTGATTGTTGTTTCAAGCAAGGGAGATTCAACCGCCATTTTAACGGCATCCATTGCCTTATCATCGCCTTTTGCATTACCGATACCGATATGGGCAACACCCATACCCTTCATAACAGTCTGAACATCGGCAAAGTCTAGGTTAATCAAAGCAGGTGCATTAATAAGGTCTGTAATACCCGATACAGCCTGCTGTAACACTTCATCGGCCTTCTTAAGCGCATCCGGGAAAGGTGTACGCTTATCAATGATTTCCAAAAGCTTATCGTTTGGAATAACAACCAATGTATCTACGTTGTCTTTAATTCTATCTATACCGCTTATGGCATTTACCATACGCTGACGGGCTTCAAATCTGAAAGGCTTTGTGACAACACCTACAGTAAGAACACCCATATCTTTTGCAATCTTAGCAATAACGGGAGCGGCACCTGTTCCTGTTCCTCCACCCATACCACAGGTGATGAACACCATGTCTGCACCGCGAATAGCAGCTTCAAGGGCTTCTGCGCTTTCTTCCGCTGCTTTCTCACCGATTTCGGGTTTTGCGCCTGCACCTAATCCCTTTGTAAGTTTCTCACCGATCTGGATAAGTTTGGGAGCCTTGCACAACTGAAGAGCCTGCTTATCGGTATTGACGCCGATAAATTCAACCCCTGATATATCCTCTTCCACCATTCTGTTTACAGCGTTGTTTCCCGCGCCACCTACACCTATAACCACAATCTTTGCAGCAGATTCAGCGTCGTTACTTATAATCTCCAGCAAGGTAATTCCTCCTTCATTCCACAAAAACTCACCATGTTTATCATATAATTATTTTGGCAACTTCGCAACAAAAAATTCAAATAAAAACCTATTTTTTCACTAATGTTTTAAATGCGTCGCCACGTTCTTCGAAATTCTTAAAATAGCCGTAACTAGCCGCCGCAGGGCTTAATAAAACGGCATCATTTTTCTTTGCATTTTCCTTTGCAAAAAGGACTGCTTCTTCTAAATTGCCGACCAAAACCGCCTTGGGAGAATCAATGTTTTTCTTTGTATTTTCATACATTTCATATATTCTCCTGCCGGACTCGTACATACATATTACATACTTAAGATGTGACTTTGCAATATAGTTAATTAATTCTTCATAATCGATGTTTCTTTCCATTCCGCCAAGTAAAAGGATTGAAG
>JAILCK010000039.1 GCA_024680435.1 Lachnospiraceae bacterium | reverse complement strand
AAGCTCTGATAACAGAATTTTATCTATGGGATATAACGGATTTCCCAATCACTGTTCAGATGATATTTTCCCTTGGGAAAGAGAAGGTTCGACACTAGATACAAAGTATGCTTTTGTGGCTCACAGTGAGTTAAACGCCATCTTAAATTATAGAGGCGGTAGCTTGGACGGAGCAAAGATTTATGTTTCCTTGTTCCCTTGTAATGAGTGTGCAAAGGCAATCATTCAGTCAGGAATTAAGACTATTGTCTATGGAAGCGACAAATATGCTGACACTGATTCCACTAAAGCTTCAAAAATGATGCTTGATGCAGCAGGCGTTGAGTATTATCAATATGAAGCAAGCGGAAAGAAAATAGAATTGGATATGTAAGGTAAAGAATTGTGAAAAGAAAAATATGGAAAAGGCTGGCATTTGTATTAATGCTTTCCGTAGTGATAACTGCAACTCCATATCAATCCTATGCAACTCAATCAACCAGAGACAAATTATCCGATGCTCAAAAACAAAGAGATGCCGCTAAAGGCAAAGTGGATGAGCAAAAAAAGGAAGTCGATACTTTAAACGGTAAAAAGGCGGAACTTAAAAAAGAACTTAACGGTCTAAACGATGACCTTACCACGATACTTGGAAGAATCGATGAACTTGACGGATACATTGCTGACAAAGAACAAGAAATAGATGAGACTCTGGCGGCCCTTGCCGAAGCTAAAGCTACGGAAGAAAACCAATACGAATCCATGAAGAAACGTATTCAGTTTATGTATAAAGACAGCCGCACCCTTTACATGGAAATCATGTTTAAGGCAAAAACTTTTTCTGATTTCATTACTCTAAGCGATTACGTTGATTCGCTGGCAGAGTATGACAGAAATAAGTTTGAAGAGTTTAAAGCCACAAGAATTGCGGTAGAAGAACTTGAAGCAAAGCTTGAGGGCGAAAAGCAGGAACTTGATCTTTTAAAGGCTGAGGCTGAAGAGAAAAAGGCCGAGGTAATGGTGGTTATTGATAACACAAAGGTTAAAGTGGCTCAGTATAGTGACCTAATCGATACAGCGGAGGCAGAGCTTTTGGAGTATGAAAAAGAGCTTGAAGCAAGAAATGCAGACGTGGCTTCCATTCAAAAGCAATTGGAAGAAGAGTTAAGAATGTCGCAGCTTGCAGCATCTTCTTATTGGAGAGATATTTCTGAAGTATCCTTTGATGATACCGACAGATATATGTTGGCGGTTTTAATCTATTGTGAAGCAGGCGGAGAACCTTATGAAGGTCAGGTTGCCGTAGGCGCCGTAGTAATCAACAGAGTACTTAGCTCAGTATATCCAAATACCTTGGGCGGAGTAATATATCAAAAGTATCAATTCTCTCCAGTATTAAGCGGAAGATTTGACTATTACCTCTCGATTGGAAAGACAACACAGAGCTGTTACAACGCAGCAGATGCCGCCATGAGCGGAGTGACAAATGTTGGAAATTGTCTCCACTTTAGGACCCCTATCGAAGGGCTTTCCGGCACTCAAATTGGTAATCACATCTTCTATTAGGAAGAATTTATTCTTGCAAGAGGCAAAAATCGTGCAAGAATTCAATCATATGTATTTGTAAAAGAAAGAATTTAGCTTAAATAATCTGACAGCAGAGGGCAATTTCGATGGTAAACAAGATAATTGAGAACATAAGCAAGGTTATCGTTGGAAAAGAGGAGGTTTGTAAGCTTTTATTAACTTCTATGGTGGCAGGGGGCCATGTTTTAATAGAAGATATGCCCGGTAGCGGTAAGACAAAGCTTGCAAAAGCCTTGGGGAAAACACTTGATATTAAATTTTCAAGAATCCAGTTTACTCCGGACTTACTTCCCTCTGATGTAACGGGGCTTAACGTATTTAATAAAGCAACGAGTGAATTTGAATTAAAGAAAGGCCCTGTTTTTACAAACATTTTATTGGCGGATGAAATAAACAGAGCCACACCCAGAACCCAGGCGGGATTACTTGAGTGTATGGAAGAGCACCAGGTTACTATAGATGGGGAAACATTTTCTTTCCCCGAACCTTTCTTTGTAATAGCCACTCAGAATCCTATTGAGACTGCGGGAACATTCCCTCTTCCTGAGGCACAGTTAGATAGATTTCTAATGAAAATCTCCATGGGAGCTTTATCAAGGGAAGATGAAATGGCGATTTTAGACAGGTTTGAAGGGGAAGACCCCTTAGATACTCTTGCAAACGCAGCTACGGGATCTGACATTTTATCTTTAAGAGAAAAGGCAAAAAAAGTATTTGTATCTCCCGATATAAAAAAATACATTTTAGACATTATAGAAAAAACCAGGGATAGCGAACGTGTGCTTGCGGGAGTAAGCACAAGAGGCGCTATCGGACTTATGAATGCAGCCAAAGCCTACGCGGTTGTTTTGGGAAGAGACTATGTAATTCCCGATGATATAAACTATTTATCAAAACATGTTTTAGCTCACAGACTTGTGCTCTCACCGGGGCAGAGTAACTATGAAGAAGCTAAGAAGATAATTGATAGAATAGTTGATGCG
>JAILCK010000281.1 GCA_024680435.1 Lachnospiraceae bacterium | reverse complement strand
ATCATCACCATGAAGCCTTTGACGGAACGGACCCCTTCACAATGGTTCATCCCGACACCGAATGGGATACAGCTTTAAGACATTCGGAAGAAATCGGCCTTGGCACAAGAGCTTATGAGTTGATTACAATCTAAAAAACGTTTAAAATACAATGCGTCGGGATATTCTCGGCGCATTTATTTTTTTAAAACAGGGGAAAACATGAAGATATATCTTACAAGGCACGGTCAGACTAATTTAAATAAAGAAAAACTTATGCAGGGAAGCATCGATGAACCCTTAAATGAAACAGGGATTAATCAGGCCAAAGAAACCGGATTGAAGGTATCAAAGGTTAAATTCGATGCTGTTTTTGCAAGCCCCTTAGGAAGGGCAATCGATACGGCTTCTTTGATTTCAGGGGTGTCAAAAGAAAACATTATTATAGATAAGCGCTTAATTGAAGTAAGCTTTGGACCGTTTGAGAGAAGACCTTACTCTCGCCTTGGACTTCACATGACAGCATTTTGGCTTTTACCTGAAGTCATTAAGCCTCCAAAGGGAGTTGAAACAATTTCTTCCATGGTTAAAAGAAGCTCAGAATTTTTAAAAGAAGTTGAGTCAAAAGGCTATGAGAATGTGCTGATTGTATGTCACGGCGGAATCATAAGAGCTTTGAGAGGATACTTGGAAGAAAGAAAAAACGGAATCAAGTGGAGACCAAAGCCTAAGAACTGTGAGATCAGAGTTTATGAGTATGAGAATGGCAGACATAAATTCTTAGAATCCATAAAGTGATTGCTTGTAAGAAGAATTCAATTGGATTAGATTTCAGACAAAACAGACATCACCCTCCGATATCGGAGATTGGCGGTGTCTTTTTTTTGGTGGTTTTTAAAACTACAAAATTGTATAAATTGTGTTAACTAACATCACATTATAGGCAAGATTCTGAATATATTTTTGTGCCTTAAACTTAATTGAATACTTAAAATCCCTGTGATAGAATGGATTTTACCTCCCTTAAACCACGGCACGCTTGCAGAATTGGGAATTTAACGCAGGAATGTAATAATAGGGGAGAGCTATTTTGAATGGAGGTAAGGTTATGTGGTTTAAGAAGCGTAAGGGTCTTTCTGCCCTTTTGACAGCTTTGATGTTAGTCTTCGCAGAGCTTGCAAGCTTAGCGCCCGCTTTACATGCTGAAGCGGCTACACTTTCTTACAACTGGGCTATGCGTGATGACTATAATTCATCTGTAAGCGCACAGGCAGAGGCTTATTACACAGGCGAGTATTCCTATGAGAATCTCAGCCAATTAAGCGGTACCGATTTGCTTAGTGCCCTTCATGCACTCATGAAAGACACAATGACAGCATCGGTTACTTACAACAGTCTTCCCAGTTATTGGGATTATACCGATGCAGAAGGCGGAGATGCCGGCACGGTATTGTTTTATTCTAATGTAGATAAATCTAAAGTATCTACACAATTAAATCGTGAACACGTTTGGCCTAAGTCAAACGCAAGTTTCTTTGAAATTGGCGGTGGTGCAGACTTACATCATTTGCGTCCCGCAGATTCTAACATCAATTCCACACGTGGAAATTTATTAATGGGTAATGTATCTGACAGAGAAAGCCATGCTGTTTACTTTACAGGTATGTCACCTCAAAACCTTGCAGGATATGTAGGGGACAATAAGTATGAGCCAAGAGACAACGTTAAAGGTGACGTAGCCCGTATCTTCCTTTATGTATATGCAAGATGGCAGCAGCCCAACCTTTTTGAGTCCGGCAAGAACCCTAACTTGGATGATGATGACAGCGCAAACGGCGGCTCTCCCGTTATCGAAAGCTTGGCTACACTTCTTGAATGGAACTATGAAGACCCGGTTGATGAATGGGAAGTTGTTCGTAACGACTTAACTCAGGACGTTCAGGGTAACAGAAACGTATTCATCGACTATCCCGAACTTGCTTGGAAAATGTTTGGCCTTGAAGTTCCCGAAGGTCTTGTTTCTCCTTCATCTGAGAGCAAAGAGCCTTCAGAGTTTGACAGAGACTCCGTAGCAGGTTACACAGTTCCTGTTATGTCTTTTGACGAAGCAACTCATCGCCCTGTTATCAACCTTTCTAAATACAAGGTAGACGACGGCGAATATATTCTTTATAACGAAAATTACGGAAAAGCTCTTTCTTCGGACGCTGTTAACAACTACTATCGCGCAGGTGTTGACTACACACCGGGAAGTGAAGCACCCACTTCAATTAAGTGGACTCTTTCAAGAAGAGCTGACGGAACATTCAGCATTACATCAAGCCAGGGCAACAAGCTTTCGGTTTCTTCTTCCCAGAAAAACTTAATGCTTGATAATACAGATCCCCAGGCTATTTTCTACTCAGATTGGTATTTAAAGAGCGACGGAGCAGGCAATTTTGTTGTCGAATCCGGAAAGAAAGCAAACCAGTACGTTTACTGGGGAACAAATTACAACGACTTCTCAACAGGCGATTACAGCGGAAATATGCAGGATTACTCCTTTAAGCTTATTAACGCAAGCGGCGAAAACGCGGTTGGAAGCGAGCTAACACCCGATGACATCGGAACTATTGTAGGCAAAGACAGAAAGAACGTGGACGTTGAAAACGGCGA
>JAILCK010000227.1 GCA_024680435.1 Lachnospiraceae bacterium | reverse complement strand
GGCTATATTTACAAGCTTTTCCGTATCAAAGTCAAAGTAGGTGCCCTCCCAGTTGTTAATCAAAACGGGGCGCTTTTTATGTAAGTAAGGACTTCTTATTAAATGATTTCTGTAAAGCTTATGAAAAGCCGTGGTCATGGCGGACAATCCCTTAAAAGAATGCACCATTACAGCTTCCGGGGCCACAAATTCATCCCCGGGCTTTAATTCCCACTTAAAGTTATATGAACTTATTCCAAGAAGCACTCTTACTAAATCGAATTGATTCCTGTGAGCCATTGCTTCAAAAGAACCTGAATACACTAAGTTAAAGCCGTATACGCTTCCCTCTGTTTGTGTCACGTTTTTGGATGTAAGGGCAATAAACGGATGCTCCTGGTGGCTTGATACGCCTCTTTGAGAAGACACTCCCGTAAAGCCGTGGCCTAAATCCCTATACTCCATGGTGCGCTCTCTTCCCCATGATCCGTGCAAAGAAAGAAGGTCGAAGTTTTCATTGTCTAAGTCTAAAGAAAGAGACATGATTTTTGTTATGTTAACTGTATCCGTTCCGGCGTTTTTTACTTTCACGCTTCTTACAATTGCATCCGTATCGGGAAAAACGCTGTAAGAAAGAATAACACTTAAGTTAAGGATTTTGTCTTTTAATGATATTTCAAGGGTCTCTACGTCGCCCTTTTTATTTGAAAATGTGGCAGGAAGCCCCGGTAATGCATCTTTACCTTCATATATTCTGTGAGAATCATAAAAAAGTTCGCAAGCACTGCATCCGTTTTTATCAACTATTTCAAGGGCGTGAGGCCTGAAGTCTCCGATTCCTCCCGTTGAAAACTCAAAGGGAGCAGTGTCCGAAAAACCGTTTTTATCTCTATCATTGGTTTCGGGAAGATGGTTTCCGTCATAAAGCCTTGAAAGAAACCTTACGTCCGCGCTTTTTATCTTTTTACCGTAATAATAATGGCACAAATATCCTGCCTTATCGTCAAGGCCGAAAATGTAGCTTGTGTTTATGGTATCAAGTTTAAAAATCTTTAACCCTTCATCATATTTAATCATGCTAAACCCTCTCTCAGATTTGTTTTAGTTATAATCATCACACCATAAACTCATCCTAAATTCAACCGATAAATCACGAAAAATTACGAAAGTTGTAGGCATGGTTTAACTTTGGCGACCGCATACAAAAAACCGCGAATCGGGCGCTTGGCTCCGACTCGCGGCTTACAAAGGCTTTTATCACCTTTTGCTTACTTCTTTAATTTCCGAAATGGCTTTTACAAGTTCTTCCATGTTGCCCGCCACATCCGATACTTCCACGGCATTATGATCTACGGAATCCGCAATGTCGTTGACACTCTTTGACATTGTCTGCACTCTTTCATCGATCTTTGATGAGTTATCGGCGATTTCTTCAAAAATGGTGTCCATGCTTTCCGCATCTTCCGAATACTTTTCAACCACCTTCACAAATCCGTCGTAGTCATCCTGCACCTTGCCGTCGATTAATTCAATCATGCTTCTTGCGCTCTCCGCAAGCTTTTCAACGGCACCTGTAACCAAATCGGATATTTCCTGAATTCTGTTTGCGGTACCCTGAGAAGAATCCGCCAAAGTTCTTATTTCATCCGCAACAACCGCAAATCCTCTTCCTGCTTCCCCTGCTCTTGCGGCTTCAATTGAAGCGTTTAAAGAAAGAAGATTTGTCTGTCCCGCAATGTTCATAATATCTGTTGTTAAGCCTTTTATCTTTTCAACTTCTCGGCTTTCTTCCAAAGAGGCTGCCAGCTGCTCTCTTATTTGGTTAACCCTTTCCTGAGTTTCGTTCTTTCCGTCTATGGTTTCTTTGTGCATCACGCCCGCACGCTTCTTTATATCGGTAACTATATCCACGCCGTCCGACACCCTTCTATTAAGGGAGTGCACTTCTCCCATCACTTCCCCGATTCTGGATGCCACGTTTGCAAGGGCTGTGGACACTTCGTTCATGCCCTGTGATAATTTGGCTACCGTCTTAGATACGTTTGCTGCATTGTCAGAAGAAACCATTACGGCCTTATTTAATTCTGCTCTTTTCTCTGCATCTTTGTTTCTTTCTTCGCGTGTTTCAATGTTTCTTTCTTCAATGACTTCAGAAACCTCTTCTTCGTTATTTTTCTTTCCAATAAAAGATAAGAATGACATGCTTTACTCCCAACCTTTTGTTTTATTTTTAATGAAAATATTGATTAATTACGACTACTTTCCCACTTTATCACTTATTTATTAGCAATTTATTATTCAAATGCACGCATAACGGCGATTTTGTAAGTGTGTTCTTTTGCCAAATTTCCCTCAGGGTTGCAAAATTTGGGATTTTCTGTACAATAAAAAAGGTTGACAAATAAAATGACATATATATAAGAAAGGTTTTTCAAATGATCGCAGCAAACAACGTAACCTTCAGAGTGGGTAAAAAGGCTCTCTTTGAGGATGTAAATATTAAATTCACAGAAGGAAACTGCTACGGACTTATCGGTGCTAACGGCGCAGGTAAATCCACATTTTTAAAGATTCTTTCAGGACAGTTAGAGACCACAAACGGTGATATCACCATCACCCCCGGCCAGAGACTTTCTGTTCTTGAACAGGACCACTTTAAATACGATGCTTACCCTGTTTTGGATACGGTTATCATGGGTAACTTAAGGCTTTATGAAATCATGAAGGAAAAGGATGCAATCTATGCAAAGGAAGATTTTTCCGATGAAGACGGTATCCGCGCATCAGAACTTGAAGCCGAATTTGCAGAAATGGACGGCTGGGAAGCTGAGTCAAACGCAGCTATGCTTTTAAACGGTCTTGGAATCGAAACAGACCTTCACTATAAGACTGTAGGGGAGCTTGACGGTAACCAAAAGGTTAAAGTGCTTTTAGCTAAGGCCCTCTTTGGTAACCCCGATATTCTTTTACTCGACGAGCCTACCAACCACTTGGATTTGGACGCTATCGCTTGGCTTGAAGAGTTCTTGATTGACTTTGAAAACACTGTAATCGTGGTAAGCCATGACCGTTACTTCTTAAATAAGGTCTGCACACATACCGCTGATATTGACTACGGAAAGATTCAGCTCTACGCCGGTAACTACGATTTCTGGTATGAATCTTCACAGCTTATGATTAAGCAGATGAAAGAAGCCAACAAGAAAAAGGAAGAAAAAATCAAGGAATTACAGGAATTTATTTCAAGATTCTCTGCTAACGCTTCTAAGTCAAAGCAGGCTACTTCCCGTAAGAGAGCCCTTGAAAAGATTGAGCTTGATACCCTTAAGCCTTCAAGCCGTAAATATCCTTACATTGACTTTAGACCTGACAGAGAAATCGGTAACGAAGTGCTTGCCGTTGAAGGCCTCACAAAGACCGTTAACGGTGAAAAGGTACTTGATAACGTTTCTTTTATCTTAGGACACGATGATAAGGTAGCTTTTGTTGGTTCAAACGAGCTTGCAAAGACTACACTCTTTAAGATTTTGGCAGGCGAACTTGAGCCTGATGCAGGAACCTATAAATGGGGCGTAACCACATCTTTGGCATACTTCCCCAAGGATCCCGGGAAGGAATTTGACAACGACTACACCATCACAGAGTGGCTTACAGGCTACTCTCCCGTTAAGGATGTGACCTACGTACGTGGTTTCCTTGGAAGAATGCTTTTTGCAGGTGAAGACGGTGTAAAGAAGGTTAAGGTTTTATCCGGAGGTGAAAAGGTAAGATGCTTACTTTCAAAGATGATGATTTCAGGCGCTAACTGCTTGATTTTCGATGAGCCTACAAACCACCTTGACATGGAATCAATCACAGCTTTAAACAACGGACTTATTAAGTTCCCGGGAGTTGAGCTTTTCGCATGTCGTGACCACCAGGTTGTTGAAACAACCGCAAACAGAATCATCGAGTTTTTACCTAACGGAACCATTATCGATAAGGTTACAACCTACGATGAATACCTTGCCAACGATGAAATGGCAAGAAAGAGAACAGTCTTTGTGGCTAACCGCGAGGATGACGAAGAATAAATTGCTAAAAGCCGTGGGTTAAACTGCGGCTTTTAAATATTAAGGGAGTATTTAATGATAGATTTACACGTACATTCAACATATTCTGACGGCACCTTTTCTACAAAAGAGCTTGTGAATTATGCCATTAAAAAGGGCTTAAACGCCTTTGCTTTAACAGACCACGATACGGTGGCAGGGCTTAAGGAAATAATAGAATACTCCGAGCACCTAAGAAGCGAAGGCAAAAATGCACCAAGAGTTATTCCCGGCATTGAATTATCCACAGATTATAACGGTTCGGAAGTGCACGTGGTGGGTCTCTTTATAGACTATGAGTCAAAAGCCTTTAAAGACTACATTGATAACTTTGTTAAATCAAGGCTTGATCGAAACCTTGAAATGTGTAAAAAGCTATCCGATGCGGGATTTGACGTAAAATACGAAGACTTATTAAATGAATTTCCGGGGGCAGTCATCACAAGAGCCCACGTTGCAAATCACATGCAAAGAAAAGGATATGTAAAGAGTAAGCAGGAAGCCTTTGAGCGATACATCGGTAACTACGGCCCCTACTACGTTCCAAGAAAACTTGTGAC
>JAILCK010000188.1 GCA_024680435.1 Lachnospiraceae bacterium | reverse complement strand
TTTTGAAACCTTTTTAACAGTGCATGGACGTGTGGTCTTATGTAAGTCTTTAAGATACACACCCTTTGAAAGATTCTCTAATAGTTCTTTATATACAGGCTTATTGATTTTAACAATGTACTCTTTCTCATGGGCATTTTCACCCTTCATCATATCTTGAATAAGCTGCCCGTCGTTTGACATAAGCAGCAGGCCTTCAGAGTCTTTATCGAGTCGCCCTGCATAGGTTACTCTTTCTTTATACTTTAAAACATCTGAAATCGTAAGCTCCGCATGTTCGTCACGCTCCGTACAGGTGACTCCCACCGGTTTATAAAAGGCAAGCACAACGGTTTCTTCGGAAGGCTTAATAAGCTTTGACCCAACCTTAACGCTGTCACCTTCCATTACCTTAGTGCCTTGAGTTGCCACCACGCCGTTAACCTTGACTTTCCCCTGCTCGATCAATTTATCAGCATCTCGCCTTGAGGAAACGCCGCACATGGCAATATATTTATTTAATCTGATTCCCTGATTATCTTCCACTTAATAAATCCTATCTATCTTTATTTAAAATACATATCACTTAGTATAACACGAATCTTGCCTAATAATACTCTAATCTTTGCCCAAATACTTCTTTATAATAGTCAAGTATGTCTGTTACGGACACACCGTAATATTCTGTATTTCCGTCATGTACCCAGTAAAAGGCGGCCATGCACAAAAGATTGCCGTGAGAATCGATTATGGCAGAACCGGATACTCCGGGAGTAAGGCGCACGCTTACCTGGGTGACAGCATAATCATAATTTTCAAAATATTTATCAAGCTTACCGGATTTCCTTACTATTTTTCCCGTTCTTTCAAGCCACAATGAACCG
Organism: Lachnospiraceae bacterium; assembly: GCA_024680435.1. Lineage (GTDB taxonomy): Bacteria > Bacillota > Clostridia > Lachnospirales > Lachnospiraceae > UBA1258. The sequence continues at coordinate 3,982 of JAILCK010000188.1, read as the reverse complement.
TTTTCATTGATACAATACATTCCCATTTCAAACTGTGGCTTTGATGATAAGCTTTCATAATAGCCTCTGTTAATGTGAATGGTCTTTAAATCAAGCTCATCAAAATTCTTAACATCGGATCTTTCAATGCTTATAAATGCAATATCGGGAGACACTTTTCCCGCCACTACTCTGGCTTCAACATTTGTTCCATCGTAAAAAGAAACCGTTACATAATCTCTGTCAGTAACAACATGATTGTTGGTGGCGCATATTATTTCTTTATCCGTAATCTTAACAATATATCCGCTTCCAAATGTCCTTGTACGAGGCGTTTCATAATGAATTTTTAAAACGGCATGCTTTATATTATCAATAGCAGCATCCATGTCGGATTCTTCGATATAACCGCAGTCATAGGGATTAATAACACCTGCTACATTTAAAGCAAAAGGGTCTATCTTCTTAGTGTTTACCATATCCTGAATCATCAAAGCATCATAGGTATGTATAAGCCCCTTTGTGGTGGCCGATAACCCATAACTATCCTTTACGTTATAAGTTATTACATAGTCTCCCGGGTACTTTGTATAAGCTGCAGAAACTCTTCCCTCAACCTTTGATGATAAATCACCGTCAACCTCGTCTTTTGCGTGAACATCGGAAGTAATGTCCATTTCACTTCCAACAGCCACATAGTAATCAAGAGTCCCGTAAATGTAAGGAGCCGTATCCACTCTAACAGGCATGTAATAGTCAGAAGAATTGCCATATTCATCCGTAACGCGCATAAATACAGGATGAATGCCGTTTTCAGAAAAGACTAAGGTATTGTCACAGTTTCTTGTAATAGATTCATCTTCATTTACATTTATGTAACTGTAAGTAACTTCGCTTTCATCAGTAACGCTTTCAATAAAATCGCTTAAGGCTACATCAGTATCCTTTTCACACACATAGTCTCCTGTTTTAAAGTTAACTTTTGGTGCCGTAGTATCTTCGATTATTATGGTGTATGAAAACTTTTTATAAAGAAAACGGACGCTTGCCTCATAAGTTCCGACACTTGATTCATCAACGTTTTTTAAATCAAGACTTGATATTTTTAAAGAGAAGTTTTTTCCGCTAATATAATCTGAAATATCTGTAGATACTTTTTCCCCAAGCTCAACGTGGAGTTCTGTGGTCTTTTGAGTTACTTTAAAAATCCACAAAAATAGAGCGAATAAGCAAAGAAACACACCCACGGCAAGAAAACCCAAGCCGAGGATGCGCTTCTTTTTATTTAAACCATTATTTTTTTCTGATAACTTTTCTTCCTTCTTTCCAGCACTTGTGGCACATTGCGACATAACTGTCATTTCCCCCTAAGAAAACTTGTGAGCCCTCATAAATAATATTACCGTCTGCATCAATTCTGGCATTAACTGTAGCCTTTCTTCCACAGGCACAAACGGTTTTAATTTCAGTAACGGAATCAGCCAATTCCATTATGCGCCTTGAGCCGGGAAAGAAATGCGTCTGGAAATCTGTTCTTAATCCATAGCAAAGCACCGGAATATCATCTTCATCCACTAAAGTTCTTAATTCATCTATCTGTTCAGGCGTAAAAAACTGAGCTTCATCGGCAATAATAACGTCATGCTTACCGATTTCTCTGTATTTTTCGATTATGCTTTGATTGGGAGTGATGACATAAGCCTTAGCCTTAAGACCTATTCTTGACTGAATGATGTCTGCTCCGTCTCTGGTGTCAACGCTTGGCTTAATAAGCCAAACCTTCATGCCAAGCTCCTCATAGTTAAACTTGGTAATAAGAGCCTGTGCGGATTTACTCGAACCCATCGCTCCAAACTTAAAATACAACTTAGCCATAATCACAAAACCTTCTTTAAAAATTATTATATATGTTTGCCCGTTAAATGAGCGTTAACTCTGTCTATAACCATATCAAGAGCCACTATGTTATGTCCGCCTTCGGGAATGATGATATCAGCATTCTTCTTTGACGGCTCAACGTATTGCTCATGCATAGGCTTAACCGTTGTAAGATACTGATCCACAACGCTGTCTAAGCTTCTGCCACGCTCTTTAACGTCTCTTAAAATACGTCTTAAAATTCTTACATCAGCGTCCGTGTCAACGAATATCTTTATATCCATTTCCTTACAAAGACGTTTATCTTCAAAAATAAGAATGCCTTCGATTATCAAAACCTTTGTGGGGTTTATGGTAACGGTATCATTGCTCCTGTCATGAATGGTGAAGTCATATACGGGACACTCTACACTCTTACCTTCTTTTAAAGCCTTAATATGCTCAATCATTAAATCTGTGTCAAGAGAATTGGGATGGTCGTAATTAAGCTTACTTCTCTCCTCATAATCCATATCATGATGAGCCTTGTAATAATTATCATGCTTAATAACGGACACATCTTTTCCAAACCTGTCCACAAGTCTGTCTGTAATTGTGGTTTTACCGCTTCCGGTACCGCCCGCTATTCCTATTATCAAAATATCTTTAGCCATATTCACCTCTTTATTCTTATGACATGATATCACAAATATAAGGGCACCTTCAACAAATATGATGACTTCAAGATTTTCTTTGTACCCAAACCGTCATTTCGCCCTCGCCTCTGTTGTTCCATGCATAGTAAGGGATAAACTTAAGTTTAATCTTTTCAAATTCAATTGCACCGGCAGGTCTGTATAATCTGTCGTCTTCTTTTTTAACTTCTCTGTATCCTGTTGTGTAAAGGGCATTAATTCCGCCAAGCTCGGTTTCTTTTGATACCTTAAAGCTTGCATCTGCATCCAAACTTAAAAGATAAAGGTCTCTTCCGTTATCGGCTTCTTCAAGACAATAAACCACAGGACCTCTCATTACAGTGATTTTTCCGTGATCCGCATGAACTCTTGAATCGGCTTCAATTATCTTTGTTTCCATTGAAAGTGAAAGCTTAAGCACATCGCCCTTCTTAAACTCTCTGTTTACAATAAGGTATCCGTCATTTAAAGAAGCATTAAGCTTTTCGCCGTTAAACTCTGCAGTAAAGCTATCACACCATGAAGGAATCCTTATTCCGTATGTAAATGAAACAGGAGTTTCAGGATTAATCTTAACTTCAATATCGCCATCCCAAGGATAGTTGCCGGTAACGCTAACTCCTACCTTTACGCCCGCAATTGTGGCTTCGCTGTCGGCGCCTATTAAAAGATGTGTGTAAAATGCTTTATCATTGCTTGATGAAATATAGCTTCCAAGATCCGCTGTGATTCTTGCTATATTGGGAGGACAGCATGCGCATCCAAACCACTTTTGTCTCTCTGTTTTAACGTGCCTAAATCTTGCATCCATATGGTTCTTATAAGGGACAACTTCAAGAGGATTTACGTAGAAAAATCTTGTACCGTCCAAAGAAATTCCGCTAAGAATTCCGTTATACAATACCTTTTCAAGGACGTCTCCATATTCTCCTTTGGGAGCTATACCAAGCATTCTTTTAGCAAAGAAAGCAAGACCTATAGCCGCACATGTTTCACCGTAAACCGCATCATTTGGTAAATCGTAATCAAAAGTAAATGCTTCTCCCAAATGAGATGAACCGATGGAACCTGTAATATACATCTGACGTCTTGTTACATCTTTCCAAAGTCTTTCGCAGGCATCCATAAGTCCCTTATCATCAGTAAGTTTTGCAACATCAGCCATTGCTGTATAAAGATAAACCGCTCTTACCGCATGTCCGATTGCGGCTTCCTGTTCTCTTACAGGCTTATGAGCCTGATGATATGCAAGGTCTTCTATGGTAGGAACCTTTTCTCCTCTTTCCTTACATTCTTCAGTAAAGTAATTAGGCTCTTTTCCGCGCTCATCTATAAAGTATTTTGCAAGATTTAAGTATTTTTCTTCTTTTGTGACATTATAAAGCTTTACTAATGCAAGCTCTGCCTCTTCATGTCCGGGATAACCATGTCTCTTTTCTGCCTCAGGTCCA
>JAILCK010000174.1 GCA_024680435.1 Lachnospiraceae bacterium | reverse complement strand
TAAAATCATATTAACCCCTTGTATACTTCTAAAGACGTAGCTTTAATTAAATGGTACTTCTTTAGACGTATATTGTCAATAGTAGTGGATTTATCTAAGGAAAGGGTATATAATAAACCGATTTATGTGGGTTTAAGCATATACGGAGAATCATATGGATAGAAAGATATATTATGAAATGGGCTTTACGGACCCCGTTCTTGATTTGGGAGAAAAGTGCGTAAAAGAAATCAAAGACAGATTTGAAAAGATTGATGAAATAGCTGAGTACAATCAATCAAAGGTTCTTTTGGCTATGCAGAAAAACAGAGTTGACGCTTCCTGCTTAACAGGCACAAACGGCTATGGCCATGATGACATAGGAAGAGATACATTGGAAGCGGTTTATGCCTCTGTATTTAAAACGGAAGCAGCCATTGTAAGACCGCATATTACCTGTGGCACCCATGCCCTCACAATAGCCTTGTCTGCAAACCTTCTTCCCGGGGATGAGCTTTTATCTCCCGTAGGAAAGCCTTACGACACATTGGAAGAAGTTATAGGAATTAAGGATAGCCCCTGTTCTTTAAAAGAATACGGAGTTACCTACAGACAGGTGGACTTGCTTCCTGACGGTTCCTTTGACTATGAAAACATAAAGAAAGCGATAAATGATAAGACAAAGCTTGTGACCATTCAAAGGTCCAAGGGATATCAGATGAGACCTTCATTTTCCGTAAGTCAGATTGGAGAGCTTATTTCCTTTATAAAAGGAATAAAGCCCGAAGTAACGGTTATGGTTGATAACTGTTACGGAGAATTTACAGAAAAAATGGAGCCTTCGGAGGTTGGCGCCGATATGATAGTGGGTTCTTTAATCAAAAACCCGGGGGGAGGCCTTGCACCCACAGGGGGATACATTGCAGGTACAAAGAAATGCATCGAAAGATGTCACTACCGATTAACGGCTCCAGGCGTCGGACAGGATGTAGGCGCAAGCTTACATGTAATGGGAAATCTTTATCAGGGATTTTTCTTGTCCCCCACAGTGGTTTCCGGTGCGGTTAAAGGTGCTGTTTTTGCAGCTAAGATATATGAAGAACTTGGATTTAATGTGCTTCCTTCTTCAAAAGAAGACAGGCATGACATTATACAAAGTATTGAACTTGGATCAAAAGAAGCAATGGTTTCTTTCTGTGAAGGAATCCAGGCAGCGGCTCCCGTTGACAGTTACATCACTCCCGAGCCTTGCCCCATTCCCGGATACCCTGATGATGTAATTATGGCAGCAGGCGCCTTTGTGCAGGGCTCTTCAATCGAGCTTTCCGCTGACGGCCCCATCCGTGAGCCATATGCCATCTATTTCCAGGGGGGATTAACCTGGGAACATGCCAAAATAGGTGTTCTTATGTCCGTTCAAAAACTTTATAATAAAAAACTAATCACTTTATAGGTAGGAAGAAAATAATATGAGCAAAAAGAAAACGGGCGCCCTTACAAATGCGCTTCAAACAAACAAAACTGTTTTAAAGATAAAATATGTACTTATAGCTTTATGCTTAATAGTTGCGGGTATTTATTTTTTCAAGGGAATGAGCACTATTTCAAGCCCCATTCCTTCTTATGAATTTTTAGGTGTTGAAACATTTACAAGAGTTACGGATAAAGGTGAAGAAGAATATGAAGACGAAACCGTGTGCTCTGTTGAATTTGAAAGCGAAGACGGTTCGGTGACCATGACGGTCAATTATTCTTTCGATGAATGGGAAGAGCTTGAAGGTTATATTGAAAAGGATGGATATGTATATAACGGTTCCGACGGCTCAAAACTTGCTTTTAACAAAGAAGCTTCAGAGAGCGATTTTGCAAATGCCTTAAAAAGCCTAAGAGCAGATGAAACGGAAAATGTTTTTGGTGTTGCAATGGCATTTTTCCTAATGGCGTTAAGCTTGTTTGTAATGAGTGCTTTTGCAAAACACTTTACTGCTTATGAGCAAATCTGGTTTGTATCAATTATGATAATTGCCGCAATCTTTTCGCTCATTTTCCCTGAAGAGAGTGCTAACGGCATTAACGGCCTTGTGATTATGGCCCTTTACTTGCTTGATACTTTCCTTAATATCCTTTGCGAACTTTTGATTTCAAAGCAAAGCAAGTGGAACTTTATCGTTTCTGTATTTGTTGAAATTACGGAAATTGCGATTTGCTTAGTGCTTATGTACAGATTTGCAACCCTTGCATCTACATTGTTTTTCTGGCTTCCTTGTGACATTATCAGTTTCATTAACTGGCATAAACATCCCGATAAGGAAGAAGAGGAACTTACAAAGGTTCGTACCTTAAAGGGCTGGCAGGAAGCTTTAATTATCATTGGAATCATCGTTTGGACAATCGGTATCGGCTATTTTCTTACCACACTTGATTTAGGCTCCGATTTCTTTAAAAACCGTACTTTGGAAGTCATTGTTTGCTACATGGATGCGTGCGCTTCGGCTGTAGGTATTGCCAACGGATTGTTTATTTTGTTTAGATTCAGAGAACAGTGGATTGCATGGTATTTCGAAGCGTTCCTTGAAGCACTTATGAATATTCTTTCCGGTCAGTTCGTTTTACTTGTATTAAAGCTTGGATACTTTACAAACACCACCTATGGCTATATTAAGTGG